>CALLLL010000169.1 GCA_938082445.1 uncultured bacterium | reverse complement strand
GTCATCCGTTTGTTCTCGATTATGCTCTTTACGTGGGGTAATGACAACCCCAGCCAAAGACTTCGTGGGTTGGTTGAATGCTACTGCTTTTTCACCGTTCACCCATACAAAATCAACCCCCGATGCATATTGATGCGGCTGTAAATAGGTCGCGCGATCTCGAATCGTCTTAGGATCAATAACGACAATATCCGCTTTATAGCCCTCGCGAATGAATCCACGGTCTGGGAGATTCAGAATCGTGGCAGGCAATCCACTCATACTATAGATTGTTTTTTCGATACTGAGCAGTGGAGAGTTTAAGGCAAATTGCCGTATCTTTCGGGGGAAAGTGCCATAGTATCGTGCATGCACAAGACCATCTTCATATAAAGCAATGCCAGCATCCGAAGCGGTTGCCACCCAAGGCTCTTTAGCAAATGCTTCAATGTCATCGATGTGCATGGAAAACCCCCTGAGTTGTGCACCACCAAAGCGATCGGGGTAGCCCTTCAGTTGCAACAAATGAACCATCTCAACAGCACTCAGTTCATGCTCTTCCGCCAATTGAGCGATACTTTTCCCAACAAAATGTTGCTTAGGATGACGCATGACCAATATACGCTCAGCTCCACCACGTCTACGCATCTGATGGTTTATATCGGCATTCAGCGTTTGGGTTTTCGCGGGATTTTGCAAGATTTGTTTTAAGGCATCGGCATAGCGATTACCAACACCTTCATACTCTTTCAGTATCCAGTAGGGGAGAAGTACGACGGTTCCATCGCTGCCGGATGAAGTATACGGATATTGATCCGCATAAATGTGTACACCGCGTGCGCGTGCTGCATTGATTCGTTCAATGATGGTCTCACTTTGATTCCAATAATCGATTCCACGCGCTTTAATATGTGTCGCAATGACAGTGACACCTGTTTTTTCACCAATACGAATAATTTCGTCAATCGAATCCAGCATCGTTTGATGCGCACCGGTATGCTGACTAGGTACCACCCACATCGGATCCACACCAGAACTACGTTCATGTGCGATGTAAATACCACCAAAAGGGGCTATTTTCTCTACCAAAGCTGTGAGTTCTTCCTCCGTACTCCAAATGCCCGGTTCATATTCCAGCCCAGCACTCAGCCCATACGCCCCCGCAAGCATGCCGCGTTCGACCAAAGACTGCATACGATCCAATTCGTCACGCGTTAGCGAACGTTCTTCATCCCCGCCCTGCATAACTGCACTGCGAATCGTGTTATGCCCCACAAGCAGTAGAGTATTTAGCCCCATGCCGTGCGAATCCATATGCGCTTTTTGTCGTGCAATATCAATGGGGCCTCGGCCATCTTGATTAACCACAACGGTTGTTATCCCTTGGGTCACAAGATTGAGTGCAGCACGGCGAATGGGATTGTAGGAACGCAGACCCGTATTAATATCCGGGCCATCTGCATGGCTATGCAGGTCGATAAACCCCGGCACCACCCATTTCCCACGTACATCCAAACGTTCACGGCATTGCGCATTGGATAAATCCTCCTCAACCGCAACAATGGTGTCACCTAGAATCGCGACATCGGCACGATACGGGAGGGCACTGCTTCCATCAATGATCATAGCCCCGGAAAGGATGGTGTCATAAGAGGAGGAGGATTGCGCAGTAGCGTTAAATCCCCACATGAACACCAATAGACTCACTATGAAATACATGAATCTATGGATACACACAGGGCCTACCATGGCAATCTCCTGGTGGAGTATTTAAAGGATGGGCTTGTTTGCCCCAATTCCCTACATACGGGAATTAAATTATTAGTCGAGGGTAAATTCGACTTCGCCGCCTTTAATCACGCATTGGCAGGCCAAACGTTGACCTTTGGGCAGATCAAAATCGAGTTCTTTCTCGGTCATAGGCTCAAGATTAAACGCTCCGGCGGAGGGAACTGACATGCAAGTTCCGCATATACCTTCAGTGCAACCAAAAGGTAAACCCATATCTTCACACGCTTCCATTACGTTGGAACCGTCCGCGACTTCGCGTTCTTCTTCTTCAAATCGAATAATAGCCATATCAGCCAAATCTCCCCTAACTTGGTGGATTGTAATGTGAATAAGGGTGTATTTTACGCAAAATTAACACCAATAACAAACCCGACCATTGGGCTGACAATAAAGGCCCATAAGGCACTAGGTTAGTGAATAAGGATCTATGCGAATGCAGGACTTGACAAAACAGTGTTCACGGTGTATGGTATCGCTGTGTACAGTAAAGGATTTGTATGTATATTCACATAGATCACAACTCAGGCGTCCCAATCACTCAACAAATTGTTGAGCAGATTAAGTATATGACGATATCAGGTTCATTGAAGGGCAATGAAAAAATCCCTTCGGTGCGGGGTCTGGCAACGGAGCTTAAATTGAACCCCACTACGGTTGCGCGGGTGTATCGCCAGCTGGAAGCGGAAGAAATCATCTATACGCAACGTGGTCGAGGAACATTTATCTCTCCACGGCGTAGTGGTCTAACGGATGAAGAAAAAAAGCGCCGTATGGGCGGAGCCATCCGAAAATTAGTCGTTGAAGCTGGACGTTTAGGAATGGACTCGAACGATTTACTGGATTTGGTCCGTGAAGAAATCAATACCCTTCATGGTTCATCGAAAGATGGGGATGAAACTATTCACCCGGAGAAAAAAGAGGAAACATCATGAATATTATCGAAATGAGTGGAGTCAGTCGTGCCTTTGGCTTAACGGTTGCTGTATCGAACCTAAGCCTTACAGTGCCCAAGGGAAGCGTCTTCGGATTGCTGGGTGAAAACGGCAGTGGAAAAACCACCAGCATTAAACTGATGATGGGGGCACTGATACCGCATGAAGGTACTGTACGGGTTCTGGGAGTGGACCCGGTCGACATGGCCCCTGATGTGCGATCACGCATTGCCTATGTAGCGGATGAAATGTCATTGCCGAAATGGATGCGGCTATCTGAGGGGCTCAAATTGCATGCAGCCTATTTCGAGCAATGGGATGAGAACTATGCCCTATCGCGCATGAGGAAATACGAGTTGGATTTAAAGCAAAGTTTCGGTGCACTCAGTAAAGGGCAGCAGCGACGATTCTTGCTAACACTTGCTTTGGCACAAAAACCTGAGTTGCTTATTTTGGATGAGCCGGCTTCGGGTTTGGATGTTGCTGTGCGTCGTGAATTTTTGGATACCTTAATGGAACTGGCGAATGAGCGTTAAGTAACCATACTGTTGTCTTCGCATATTTTGTCGGATGTTGAACGCGTTGTGGATCATGTCGCCTTCACAAAAAAAGGGAAACTGATTCGCCAAGAGAATCTTGAAGATCTCAAATGCCAAGTTAAACGCCTTTGCTTTGAATCCGTACCCGAAGGACTGGAAGAACAATTTGAACTTAATGTCCTTTCCAGAACACACGATGGCGGAGGGTTTCAAATCGTCATTGATAACTATGAAGAAGAAACTATTAAAGATATAGAGTGCCGAGTTGAACACCTCAATTTGGAAGAATTGTTTTTGGTGTACAACGCTCAGGGTGTGGAGAATCAAGCATGAGCCCTTTATTTTATAGTCGGCGGCAACAATTTTTCCGCGAATGGCGAGTACTTTGGGCTTTATGCTCTACCGACATACTGTTGGGATGCATGTATGTCCTGAGTTCATTTTACTTTTTTCGAATGGTCGGAAACAGCCAAGTATACAATGTAATAATGCCATTTTTTATGGCCAGTTTTGTGGCTGCTTACTTAACATACAGAATTAGCGGCTCACAGGTGAGAGGCAATACACGTTCATATTTCACGAGTTTACCACGGGAGCGCAAGGTGGTGTGGCAGGCTCATTCGGCTTTTGTGCTGTGTATTGTGTTGGGCCTGGAAGCAATTATCGCAATAGGCGTCGCAGTCAAACTTGGGGGGGCTGGGCTTACACCCGTATATCGACTTCACCCTGAATTAATGGCGCTGCCTTTTGTGACTGTGACAAGTATGTTCCTTGGGCTTTATTTGCGCTATACGAAATGGGTCATCGTGTTAATCATTATCGTGGTGTTAGCCAGTTTGATGGGCGCAATCTTTTGGGCCTTGGATGGGTTTTGGGAAGATCCCGAAGCCTTAAATAATTATCACCCTTCGCGAGGCTATGAATTGAGTTATCAGTGTTCTATCGCCTTTGGGATGATGATTTTGAGTGTGGTGATACACCACATGGCCCGTAAGCGATGCATGAATCGTGAAGTGGGAGAACTGTTATGAAAAGTACATTTTTATTATTGAAAATTTTGCGCAAAAAGATTTTATTGGCTGTTGCCGTATGCTTTATTGCTTCATTAATTCCCAGTTTCGATTTGACCCCTAGAGCTGTAGAAAAAGGGTACATCTTTATGGGCTTGTCGTTAATGATTTCATTGGTCATGGTGAGCATTACTGGGATATACACGGATTTATTTCGCGTCCCTGCTCCAGTGTCGCATAGACAAATGGCATGGGTGCCCACAATATGCTTAGCGTTATGTGTATTTGCAAGTGTTATAGGTATTTCTCTTGCATCATTTGGATTAGGTTGGTGGAACTCTACGGGGTATACACTTAGTCTTTGGGGACCTGTAACCCAAGTAATGATAAATTCGATTCCAATGCTGTTTTTCCTTTTTTGTGTAATGGATCGCATTATACGCGCTATGGGTACGAGTGGGATCGGAATTGTAATTTTAATCAACCCTATGTTTATACGCCCTTCATTTGCGGAAGATGATGTGTTGATTCAACTGTATTCGCATGCGTGGCCATTATGTATCCTGCTGGGAATCTGGTTTCTATGGGAAGCACCGCGCCATATTGCCGCCATGGAGCACCCTCAACTTCAGCAGGGAGTGAAGGGTATGTATATTCGTGTTGCTGGTTCACCTCGAAAGCATCCTTTGTCTATCGTATTGGGTGATGTGTTTTTAATACTCTTTTGCGGTAGTTCAGTAGCGTATTTATTTCTAGGGAAAATCGATTTTTCCAGTTTAGGTAGTTTTGGAATTCAAATTAAATTTTATAGTGCCATGATGGGATTCTTTTTACTTTTAGCGATTCGGTATTACTGGCGTATTATCGGCGCTCAAAGATACACAGGAATTAAAAAAGGACTCCTTCTTTTCATGAATTTCACCGGTGTATTGATCCCCATTACATTTTTAATGGGAGCCAAGCGTGGTGGAGTTGGATCGTGTACTCAATGTACACGCTATAAATTTTTATGGGCTCCTTGCTGTCCCCACTGCGGAGAAGAAAACCAAGGCGATCCCTTGGTGGAAGGGATTAATCTGCCAGGAAGAAGAAAAAATGCTGTCGAGCGGCTTAAACAAAAACCGGTTACAGGGCACATGATATTCCGGGTAATGGTCCCCATTTATTTATTGGCTTTCGGTGTGTTGTCGAGCAGTGGAATATTTTATTCAGAATCCTTCACGCTTGTACTCAAAAAAGAGGGTGTGAACGCCCCAGAGGGAAGTGCTGAAGAAATCAAGGCGTATTTAGATGCTCATGAAGATGTCGAGTCCTGGCTCATAGCCAATGTGCCCACAGATTTTGAATTGCCCGAGCGATATCGAATAGAAGTAACGAAGCGTAACAATCAAGACCTCGAAATTAAATGCCATCAGCTACGCTGGGAATCAAAGCCAGGATTTGCTGAGCACATTCGAATTCAATTACTGAGCGATTTCTCGCATCTTCCCTTGAGTACCAGTGAATACATATCCAAACAAGATTATAGTTCTGTCCGTATAAATCCTTGGCGTATATCGACTTACCTAGACTCGGGTATATATTGGATCGTAGATGAGACATAAAAAATTGACTCGCCATGGTGTGAAATCAATTTATTGATACAAATCTCTAAATCCTTTGGTTAGTTGTTTTTAAGCCCTTTATTTGTTATGATCGGTGGCTGTTTCGCTGTGTGTGCTTATTCGGGTATCTTTGCATGGCGATAGATTACATATAGTTACGGGCGGATACCCACTTAAAAGCGCCCCCAATTCACAAGGAAATAGAACTATGGCTCGTTATACCGGCCCCAAGCACAAACTGTGCCGCCGTCTCGGCGAATGTATTTGGAGTAATCCAAACTGTCCTTCCATCAAGCGTCCTGTACCTCCTGGACAACACGGTCAGAACCAACGCCGTAAAAAATCTGTGTACGGTACTCAGTTGCTTCAAAAGCAAAAGCTGAAAATGCACTACGGGTTGATGGAAAAACAACTGCGTCGTGTTTTCGCTAAAGCGAAAAACTCCGGCGGTGTTACCGATAACAACTTGATGGCTTTGCTTGAATCCCGTTTGGACTGTGTAGTTTACCGTCTTGGATTCGCGAACTCCATGCGTGCTGCTCGTCAATTGGTTAGCCATTGCCACATTCTCGTTAATGGGCAACGTTGCAACATTGCATCTCGCCACATCAACACGGGCGATGTCGTCAGCATCCGTGAAAAAAGCCGTAAGATCCCAATGATTGCCAATGGTGTTGAAAGCCCACACACCATGATTCCTGAGTATCTGGAACGTCCTTCCGATTCTTTCGAAGGCAAAATGGTTGCTACCCCACTCATTGAAGCTATTCCGTTCAAAGTGGATACGCAAGCCATCATCGGTTTCTACTCCCGCTAGATTCCTTTTCGATACACTTCGACGCGGACCGTATGCACTGCTTGCGGTCCGCGTTTTTTATGCATACAGGCCTACTGGAAATTCATCGTGTCTATTCCACTGCCCAACATAGAAGTTATTAATGATATTCTCACTCTATCCCCCAAGCAACTCAGCGAGGGGATTGAGATTGTAGGCCCATGGGCATCGGGGAAACCTTTGGTGGCCATGCAACTCGCTACGCAGCGAGACGCTTCTTTGCTGTACATCACCGCTGGACGTATGGAATCGGAAGACGCGCTTGAAGATCTGACGACCTTTGCTGAATCGCATACCTGCATGCACATGCCGGCTTGGGAAGTATTGCCGACAGACACGATGGATCCTACGGATGACATCGTTGCTGAGCGTATGAATGCACTCAACAAGCTTATGAAAGCCCAAAAGGCTGGAACACCGGTGGCTTTAGCCATTTCTGTTCGATCGCTTTTGCAGCATGTGATCAACCGAGACCAATTGCAGTCCGATACTGTCGACCTGGAAGTGGGCGATGATCATGATATGGAGTCACTGGCTAAACGCTTTGTGGACTTGGGCTATGACCGAGAACTTATGGTGGAACAGCGAGGCGAATTTTCCATTCGAGGAGGTATCCTCGATATTTTCCCCATATCCGATGAGTTGCCTTTACGCATAGAATTTTTTGGTGATGAGATTGAATCCATCCGTTGTTTTGAACCCGAGACTCAACGCAGTATTGAGCATGCTGAAGCCGTGCATGTATTGCCTCGATCGGAAAAACGTTTACTCTCCATGCAGCACGGAAAATTATCCACCATGAGTGATTACCTTGGTGATGGATGGATAGTTGCGCTGGATGAACCCCTCGCGGTGTATGCGGAAGCTGAACAGTTGGAGGAGCAATACGGCACTTCACCTTTCATGACCTCGTGGGATTCGGTAATGAAAAAGCTCAAGAAAACCATCCCCGTATCGTTGGCGCAAGTGGCCCATGATGCCGTTGAAGGCACAAGGCGGTTTACAGTGCCCATGCGATCCATGGTCAGCTGGTCGGGGCAGATTGATAGTTTTTGGGAGCAACTTAAGCAATGGGATCTTGATGGATATTCCGTTCGTTTATTGTGCCATAATTCGGGCGAACGCCGTCGTTTGATGGAGCTCGTGCGCGAGCATGGATATAGACCAGGACGCGATAAATTTGATTTGCAGATTGCCATCGGGCGTTTGAAAGAAGGCTTTTCTTCCGACAAAGATAAATTGGCTGTACTGAGCGAACGTGAGATGTTTGGACGGAAATATATTCGTCGCCGCCGCCGTCGATTCCAAGCAGGTGCATCCATTACTCAGTTTAGCGATGTGACACCGGGTGATTACATCGTGCATATCGAAAACGGTATCGGGCGATATCTTGGCCTGCGCAGTTTCGAAGGCAAACCCAATGATTTCATGGCCATTCAATATGCGGGTAAGGATGTGATTTATGTGCCTGTTACCCATATTGACCAGGTGCAAAAATATGTCGGTGGTGGTGGCTCAGTGCCTAAGATGGACCGTATCGGCGGGGCTTCTTGGAAGAAGACCAAAGGCAAGGTCAAAAAGGCCGTGCAGGATATGACTGAAGAATTGCTTAAGCTTTATGCGCGCCGAAATACCCATGAAGGTGAATCCTTTGGGCCGGATACGCATTGGCAAAATGAGTTTGAAGATTCCTTTGAGTATGATGAGACGCCTGATCAGGTTCGCGCGATTGCAGAAATTAAGCGCGATATGGAATCGCCTAAACCGATGGAACGCTTGTTGTGTGGGGATGTGGGCTTTGGGAAAACGGAAGTCGCCATCCGTGCAGCATTTAAAGCAGTCATGGGTGGTAAGCAGGTTGCTATCTTAGTGCCTACCACGGTATTGGCTGAGCAGCATTATAAAACTTTTAAAGAGCGCTTTGCGGATTACCCAGCGAAAGTGGACTTGCTGTGTCGCTTCCGCACGCCGGCGGAGATTCGCGGACTGATTCAGGATATGCGTGCGGGTGAAGTGGATGTCGTTGTGGGAACGCACCGTCTGACTTCGGGCGATGTGCAGTTTAAGGATCTCGGCCTTGTTATTCTTGATGAAGAGCAGAAGTTTGGTGTGAAGCACAAGGAACGTCTCAAGAAGCTTAAGATTGATGTAGATGTGTTGACGCTGACTGCAACACCGATTCCGCGTACCTTGCATTTGTCTATGTCGGGTGTGCGCGACATGAGTGTTATCAATACTGCGCCCAATGATCGTTTGCCGATACATACCTGTATTGAAACGTTTAGCGAAGACCTTATTACTGAGGCCATCAAGCGTGAGTTGGCGCGCGAAGGCCAAGTGTTTTATCTGCACAATCGCGTAAACAGTATTGAAAAAGTGGCCGCGATGATCAAACGACTGGTGCCGAAAGCGCGTGTCCATGTGGGCCATGGCCAGATGGGGGATAATGCACTCGAAGAGGTCATGACAGGCTTCGTGCGTCATGACTTTGATGTGCTTGTGTGTACGACCATTATTGGTTCCGGGTTGGATATTCCCAATGCCAACACCATCATTGTGGATCGTGCCGATACCTTTGGATTGGCGGAACTCTATCAAATTCGCGGTCGCGTGGGTCGGTATAAACACCGTGCCTTTGCCTATTTACTCATTCCCGGCGATAAAGCCCTGACCGAAGTTGCACAACAACGCCTCAAAGCGCTGGAAGAATTCAGTACGCTTGGTTCTGGATTCCGCATCGCGATGCGTGACCTCGAAATTCGCGGTTGCGGGAACATTCTGGGTGGCGAGCAGAGCGGGAACATTGCGTCGGTGGGCTATGAAACCTATACCCAACTGATAGCTGAAACGGTCGCCGAACTTAAGGGCGAACCCACGAAAATTGTGTATCTGCCCAATTTCGATGTAAGCTCGGATGCGACTATCCCGGATAAATACATTGAGCTTGAATCCCAAAAAATCACGCTGTATAAGCGTATCACCAATTTGAAAACGCTTGAAGAAATTGATGATATTTACGAAGAGCTTGATGATCGCTTTGGCACCCCGCCCGAGGGTGTGAAGCAATTGCTCGATGTTATGCGCGCGCGTGTACACGGTAGCCAGATTGGCGCAACCAAACTCTATGTCTCCAAAGGCATCTTTACCATGGTCTTCCCCAAGAAACACGGTATCACCCAAGCCACACTCAAGCAGCTCACCGATAAATACGGCAAAGGCATGCAACTCTCCGTCAACCCCGATCCGGCGATCAATATTCAATTATCCAAGGGCAGCAACCCTGTCGCCTTCTCGCTGGAAGCGCTACAGCTCATCACTCATCACTGACCTATTTCCTGCCAACGACACCCATCCACCCGAATGGCGTCGTACTACGCCTATGGCCCCGGCACCCCTACCGAATCCACACTCGCCTGTAGTCCTGTCAGGTGTGTTGCAAGTACTTGGAAGTGGATCTGAGAAACAATGGGTGTTTGGTTGACAGTCGGGCATTTAAAGTAAGAAAAGCCCTGTTTTGTAGGGTTTGAGTGCTTGTACTAGTCCCCAGCGTTATGGTGGAATGGGATTTTGGGTAGTGCTGGTCACTGGGAACATCATGAAATAAAAAGTATTTATTAATGAAAGATTTTGAAGAGGCCGGAGGGCAAGGTGTTGAGGGTGCGAAAATTATTTACGAGATTGATCCTAAAATACTCGAAAATAGTTTATCATACAATCAAACTATGTTGGCAATTGGATACGGTGGATTTTTTGCTATTTGGGGGTTTATGCGAAATGATATTTCTGAAATCGCAAAAATATGGACGGCATTACTCATGTCCATTTCCATATTCATTTTTATACTAAATGCAGTTTTTAACATGTATATAGTCTCATTGATGGCAGTTGCAAAAGATGTTAAAAAAATTGATAAGTTGAATACCTTTATAAGAAGTAAAATATATGTGAATGGATGGCACTCTATGTTTTGGTTATCATTAGGTACGGGTTGTATTTCTGCCATAATAATGTTTTTTCAATTCATAAGCATACTAGTTTCAGGAGATTCAGTCTGAAGAAATCTCTAGGCAAAGATAACACAATGCGGTTCTATAATTGGTATTCGAAATAGGGAATTATGATGGTGAATGAACATTTTAATAATGTAACGATAAAGCTTTTAGGAGATGAAGAATCCCCTATTGCCGATGATATAGGGGAAAGATGTAATTTTTTTAACATCCTCAGAGAATATCAACTTGATATCGTAATTGCTCCAGGTGCCCCTAATTTAAATAAAGATAAGTCCCTTGGGATACTTTGGCATGATATAGATCCAAACAATGGTAGCTATAAAATCGACCTAGCTGTAGAATTGCCTTATTGCCTGCCAGAATTCGAGGGCAAACCTGAATACTCGATCCAAATTGGCAAATCAGAATTATTTGTTTCGACCAGAATGATTCGATGTTATGTACCCAAAAAAACATCAGATATTAAGCCTAAAAGTCATGATTCAAGTCTGAATTATTATTTGATCCATCAACTTGCTCTAAAGAATTTAATCGAGCAAACTAACATACAGCAAATACATCCAGTACCCATTGGGACTTTTGTTGCTAAGACATTTTCGGTGCAGGCAGAAACAGCAGAGACTGCAATCAATGAGAATTTATACTTATGGGTTGAAGAAATGGCTGATGAGGTAACGAGGTTGTTTGAGGCAATAAGGGTGGGTAATCCTGAAAAATGTAAACACTTGCCAGTAATAGTTAGGCCCTCTAGTTTCTCCACACATTTCCTTGTACTCACTGGTGCAGAGGGTAGAAGTGGAAATGCACAATTTGTCACCGATTTTCAGCAGTCTATATTTCGTTCTTTGTCGAATCTAGATGTAAATGAATTTGGGGCCGTTAAGGAGTTCTTGAAATCTGAACAGCCGATTCCGGCCGAGGAGAATGCAATTGGTTTAGCTCGAACTTTTCTTCATCAAGGACACAAGGAACTTGCATTGGTTCAAATATCTGTAGCTTGTGAATCTGTCTTGTCTCGTAAGTATCGAGAATTCGTGTCAAGTCGTGGTGTAAGTAATACTAAATATAGTGACGTAGATAATAACATCACGTTTTCGAGTCTTTTGAAGGTGCATATATATGCGATGGTTGAAATTAATAAATTATCCGATTATAAAAAAATTCTTTCTCAGTTAGATTGGGTTAGAACACAGCGGAATGAAATTGTTCATACAGGAAAGCTTAATAGAGAAATAAGTAATATTAAAACTGAGGAAGCTCTTGAGGCAGCATGTAAATTGATAAAATTTCTTTCAGTATATTCGATTTAGAATTGTATAGTTACTACTTAGAAATAAAGTATAGTGATATGGAGGATGAGACCCAATTTTGGCATGGGGCGGTGTTTCTGGATGTGGACTGACAGGATGAGACCAGATTGCCGCGTCGCCTTTGGCTCCTCGCAATGACAGTACTGCCGTGAGGTATATTAGGAGTACTTGGTTGAAAACCAGTTTTGGTATATTAGTATAGATATTTGGTCGAAGAGATCCCCGACAAGTACACTCAGGGATGACATGATTGTAATTGTTTGTCCTATGATGTGAACTCTACGCAATAATCTCATGAATGGGTTCGACTTCTTCTACGCCGACGAGTTTTTGGTCGAGGCCGTTGTAGAAGTAGGAGAGGCCGTTGGGGTCGCAACCCATTTGGTGGAGGATGGTGGCGTGGAGATTTTTGACGTGCATGGATTTGGATACGGCGGCTGAGCCGAGTTCGTCGGTTTCGCCGAGGGTGACGCCGCCTTTGATACCGCCGCCGGCCATCCACATGGTGAAGCCTTTGGAGTTGTGGTCGCGTCCGGTGCCTTTTTCGTATTCGGCGGTGGGTTGACGGCCGAATTCGCCGCCCCAGACGATGAGGGTTTCGTCGAGCATGCCGCGTTGTTTGAGATCTTTGATGAGGCCTGCGATGGGTTTGTCGGTTTCGCCGCAGTGCAGGTCGTGGTTGTATTTAAGGTCGGCGTGGGCGTCCCAGTTGTAGTCGTTGTGGGCTCCGCCGGAGTAGACTTGGATGAAGCGTACGCCGCGTTCGGCTAGGCGTCGGGCAAGCAGGCATTTGCGGCCGAAGTCTTGGGTTTGGTCTTGGTCGAGGCCGTAGAGGTTTTTGACGTGTTCGGGTTCGTCGCTGATGTCGACGGCTTCGGGGGCGGAAGTTTGCATCTCGTAGGCGAGTTCGTAGGAGGCCATGCGCGCGGCGAGGTTGGAGTTGTCTTCGCGTTCGGCGAAGTGGAGTCCGTTGAAGTGATTGAGGTGTTCGATGAGTTGTTTTTGCTCTTTGGCTGTCATGCCTTTTTGGCGTTCGAGATTTAAGATGGGGGAGCCGGTAGGGCGGAACACGGTGCCTTGAAGACTGGCGGGCATGTAGCCGCTGGTCCAGTTTTTGGCGCCGCTGATGGGGCCGCCGGAGTTGTCGAGCATGACGACATAGCCGGGTAAGTTTTCATTTTCATTGCCGAGGCCGTAATTGAGCCAAGAGCCCAGGGATGGGCTTCCGCTGACGATGCGTCCGGAGTTCATCATGAGCATGGCGGAACCGTGGATGGGGGAGTCGGCGGTCATGGACTTGATGAAGGCCATGTCATCAACGCAGGTGGATAGGTGTGGGAACAGGTCGGATACCCAGGCGCCGGATTGGCCGTGTTGTTTGAAATTCCATTTGGGTCCGACGATACGCCCTTCGTTTTTGTGTCCACCGCGGCCGTGGGTTTTTACTTTAATGGTCTTGCCGTCGAATTTATACAGCTCGGGTTTATGATCGAAGGTGTCCACGTGGCTGGGGCCGCCGTACATAAATAAGAAGATGACGGTTTTGGCTTTGGGGGCGAAGTGGGGGAGCTTTTCGACGATGTCGTTTTTGAGTTTTGATACGCCGTCGGCGGCATAGGCTTGTTGGGAGAGGAAGCCGTCTTGGCCCATCATGCCGGCCAGGGCAACGGAGGTGAAGCCTCCACCTACGCGTCGTAAAAATTGGCGACGGTTAAATTCGGGATTGTTGTTGGCGTCTTTACATTGGTCGCAGGACATGGGGTACTCCTTAATCCAGATAGAGAAATTCGTTGAGGTTCAGGGCTAGCAGGCAGTAGCGTTCAAAGGCCTGATCAAGGCTTAGATTGTTTTGGGCTTGCATCTCCCGCACGAAGGTGTGACTCATGTCGCGTTCACGATCTGTGGGAAGACGACCAGTACATAATTCGAAGGCACGGGCCAATTGTTTATCCAAATCGTGGGCGTGTTCTTTTTGCACACGTGCTTTAAGTCCTTCGGCTTGCAGATGGGCAAAATCACTGTTGAGCAATCCCAAGGCCTGTGAGGGTTGGGTTGTCACGAAGCGTACCGGGCAGGTGTTGTCGATATCGGCGAAATCGAATGTAGTGAGCATGGGGTGAATCAATGAGCGTTTTAAGTGGATGTAAATGCTTCGACGGTTGCCTTCTTCTGGAGTAGAAATACCCCAAATGCCGGAGCGTACGATTTCGGCTTTTTTGGATGAGGTGGCGAGGACTTCATCGGGGAGTTTAGGGAAGATGGTGGGTCCGTGGGATTTCAGGTTGAGATTTCCGGAGGCCATGAGCATACTGTCGCGGACTTCTTCGGCATTGAGTCGGCGCATGTTGTAGCGCCAGAATCGATCATTGGCGGGATCTTCGGCGAGGCCTTTTTCGTTGCCAGTAGAGGCCATTTTGTAGGTACTCGAAAGCATGATTTTTTTGTGCATGGCTTTGAGTTTCCAGCCTTCTTTGATCAGATCGCTGGCCAACCAGTCCAAGAGCTCTGGGTGAGTAGGGCGATCACCGAGTATGCCTAAATCACTTGTGGTGCGTACAATGCCACGTCCCATATGGTGTTGCCATAAACGGTTCATGATGACTTTGGCGGTCATGGGATTTTCGGGGGAGGCAATCCAATTGGCCAAGGCGGTGCGTCGGTATGTGGTGTTTGCAGCAGGATCGCCTTTGGGAATGACTACTTCGGGAGGATTGAGCAAACCGGGAAAGCCTGGTTCAACTTTGTCTCCAGGGGTATGTGGGTTGCCTCGAACCATGAGGAAAGTATCGGGTGCTTTGGGGCCAAGCTCGGATACAGCCGCGGCTTGCTTCATGGGGGCTTTACGCTTTCGGACTTCTTGGATTTGCTTTTCCAATTCCTTGATGCGTTTGATTTGCCTTGTGTTGAGATAGTCTTTCCCGTATTTATCGACGAGTTTCATGAGTGAATCGTTGATTTCGACGGGTTGATTGGTGCCAATGGATAAAGGAATATTGTCGATACCCGGTCCATTCCAACGCACGTCTAATTTGGGAGGGCCAGCTTTGGTGAAGTATTCCATGCGGAAAGGGTGCAGGCCTTTTTTCAATTTAAGGGAACCGGATTTTTCTACTGTGCCGAGCCCTGTGGATTCAACAGCACTCAAGTTGGCTACTTTGATTCTGAATCCGTCTGTAGCGTTAACTGTGAAGGTGTATTCACCGTCTTCGGGCACTTGTAGGTTTGCTTCGTATACGAATCCTATGGCGGATTGCCTTGACGCAGGAGCAACGGTGATGTAGTTGTGTTTGAGGTCACCGGATTCCTCGATTTTAACCATCTCGAATTCAGGCAGGGTGTCCCAGGTGTCACGGTAGAAGTGGTATTTTAACTGGGTGAGGTGAGAAGGGCTGGGCTTTTTTCCGCCGAACCAACGTGGATTGTCTGGGTAGGCTTTGGTGGCGAAAAGTTTCAGTAAGGCGCGCTGATTTTCGAGTAAGGTCGCTTCTTCTGCGCGGTTCTTGGCTACCGCTTGGTCGTAAGCTGCTTGGGAAGCTTCATCCATGATGGGACGCAAAATACCGAAGTCGTCGGTGCGACGCAGGGGTTTTATATTGTGGAAGAAGGATAGGAAACGGTAATAGTCCTTTTGGGTGATGGGGTCGATTTTGTGATCATGGCACCGGGCACAGCCGATGGTGAGACCCAAGAACACTTCGCTGGTGGTGCGTACAATATCGTCGAGTTCATCGAATTTGTTTTGTGCAGGATCAGCCGGC
Source organism: uncultured bacterium (assembly GCA_938082445.1). Taxonomy (GTDB): domain Bacteria; phylum Hydrogenedentota; class Hydrogenedentia; order Hydrogenedentales; genus DTSJ01. Next base: position 11,202 of record CALLLL010000169.1, on the reverse strand, counting down.
TCATCGTCCCAGGTACCTACGCGGTAATAACCTGTCGCGGTCATGGCTTCGGTGTTGGGTTGCTTCATCTCGTCGCCTGCCAACTGCTCTTTGATAAATTGGTCGTAGGGCTTATCTTTGTTGAAGGCATCGATCACATAGTCGCGGTAGCGCCACATGAAGGGTTTGTTTGAGTCGCGTTCGTAGCCGTTGGAGTCGGCATAGCGGACCAAGTCGAGCCAGTGTCGTGCCCAGCGTTCGCCGTATTGGGTGGAGGCTAAAAGTTTATCGAGTACTTTCTCGTATGCATCGGGAGAATCATCGGCTATGAAGGCTTGGATTTCTTCTGCAGTTGGGGGGAGCCCGGTCAAGTCATAGTAAGCGCGTCGGATCAGAACTGATTTGCTTGCGGGATCTGCAGGGCTGAGTCCGGCTTCTTCAAGGCCATGAAGAATAAATGCATCGATGGGATTTTGGATCCATTCGGAATTGTTAACTTTTGGGGCAGGGACATCTTTAACTGGTTGGAAAGCCCAAAAATCTAAGGGGTCTTCTTTGGCCCAAGCAGAACTGGCACTTAAACAGAACGTGAAAATGATGCAGGTAGTTGTGATAAAGCGAGTAACCATGTAGGGCAAAACTCCATAGCCTTCATAAAAATAGTTAATATAATAAGTATTAAATAGAATACCTTGTTTTAGGCGGAATTTCCAATTATTTCAGGCTTAACAATGGGGAGGTTTAGAACATTCCGTAGGGGTCTAGGTCGATTTTGAGGAGGACGTCTTTAGGGGCTTGTTCGTTGAAATCACTGCGCACCGCACGGGCGAGTTGATTGAGGCGTTTGCCGGATTTAGAAAGGACGCCTAAATTCCAGCGATATCGATTACGCACACGGTGAATGGTGGCGGGGGCAGGTCCGAGGAGTTCCATGCCCATAAAATCCATGGCTTCGCGGTGTTGACATACGAGGCGGTGGATTTGGCTGATGGATTTTTCGGCCATGAGGAGATCTTCGGCTTCGATGGCGAGATTCATCATGCGCCGGAAGGGGGGATACGCGGCGGATTCACGCATTTCGACTTCTTTGGCAAAAAAACCGGCGTAGTCGTGTTCTGCAGCGTGGGTAATCGCGAAATGATTGGGGCGATAGGTTTGTATGTACACTTCTCCGGGAGTGTCACCGCGTCCAGCACGTCCTGCAACCTGTGTAAGGAGTTGAAAGCCAGTTTCAGCCGCACGGAAATCGGGGAGGGTAAGGCCGGTATCGGCGTGGAGTACGCCAACTAAGGTGACGTTGGGGTAATCGTGGCCTTTGGCGATCATTTGCGTACCAACTAGAATATCCGTTTCATGGCGAGAGAAGGCCGAAAGAATTTGAGCGTGGCTGCCTTTGGTTGATGTGGTGTCGCGATCCATGCGGGCGATGCGCGCATGGGGAAATTCGATTTGTAGATAGTCTTCTATTTTTTGCGTGCCGGTACCTAAATAGATGAGTGGATTAAAGTGGCATTTGTCACAGACTTGAGGGACATTGGTTCGTTCGTTGCAATAGTGACAGGCCATGTATTGGCCTTTGGCGTGGTAGGTCATGGTGACGTTGCAATGATCGCATTCCGCGCTCCAGCCGCATTGGGGGCATTGGACGAAGGGGGAGTGGCCGCGGCGATTGAGTAATAGTATGACTTGTTCATTGTTGCTAAGGCGATCATGAATAGCGACTTGAAGCTTGGGCGAGAGCACTGTTTCACCCGCATGTTCTTTGGCTTCTTCACGCATATCGATGATTTGGACTTTGGGTAAATGCCCCGTTGTAGCGCGCTCCAATAATTCGATTCGGGTCGATTTCCCGGTCTCGCTATTTTGATAGGACTCCACTGAAGGCGTTGCCGAACCTAATATGCAGATGCCATTATTGAGGTTGGCGCGTACGATAGCTACATCGCGGGCATGGTAGCGTGGGGTGTCGGCTTGTTTATAGGAGGTATCGTGTTCTTCATCTACGATGATAAGGCCCAGATTGGCAAGTGGGGCGAATATGGCTGAGCGTGCACCAACGACGATTTCCACTTCTCCACGCGATACGCGGCGCCATTCGTCAAAGCGTTCGCCTGCGCTAAGACCGCTGTGTAGAACAGCGATTTTATCGTCGAAACGTGCAGTGAGTCGGCCAACGGTTTGCGGGGTTAAGGATATTTCAGGTACCAGCATGATAGCGGTCTTGCCTTGTTCCAATACGTGGTCCATGACTTGGAGATAGACTTCGGTTTTCCCTGAGCCGGTAATGCCTTGCAATAAGAAGGTGCCGTATTCCTGAGTGTCAAAGTGTTTGGTGATGGTGTCGTAAGCGGCTTGCTGGGGCTCGTTTAAAGTGTGGTTCTCGGAAGAGGCCGGGAGGGTGGTATAGCTGGGTGCGCGATAACTTTCTTTTTTGAATCGGTGGATGAGGCCCTTTTCTTCCATGGTTTTGGTGGTCGTGGAAAAGGCTCCGTGTTTTTGGTAGAGCACTTGGGCAAGGGATTCACCTTGGTGGCGAAGTAAATCGAGATAGAGTGCAGCTTGCTTGGGGGCTTGTCGTTGGAGGGAGATGATCTCGCGTGATGAAAGGGGAGTGTCGGAATTTAGACCGAGCCAGGTTTCTTGCTGAATCTTTATGCGCTCTTCAATGACGATGCGTTCTTCGTTCACTAAGTCGCGTCGCACCAAAGACTTTAAGTCTTTGGTGAGTGCGGAGGTGTCATCTAGTTGGCTTTTTAATTCTTTTTCGCTAAGGGTTCCTTGAGCATGAAGCAGGGCAATGATGGCGCGTTGGCTGTCGCTGTAACGTCCTGTTTTTAAGTTTCCCGAGAGTAGGGTGTAGCGTTTGGCAGTGCGTACGTTGATGCCCGCAGGGATAGTGCAGTGCAGCGCTTCTCCGAGCGAACAGCAGTAGTAATTGGCCAGCCAGTCGCAAAGTTTGAGCATGTCGTGAGCGATAATGGGCTTGGGGTCGAGGACGGCTTGGATATCGCGCACTTTCTCGAATTCGCAGGTGTCTTGCAGGGAGACAACGTAGCCGGTTTCCAGGCGTGATTGGAAGGGCACGAGGACGCGCATGCCGGGTTCGACGGGCTGTTCCATCGTATCAGGGATACGATAGGTAAACAACTGATCGAGGGGCATGGGTAATGCGATATTGGCGAATGATTTTTTCACTTACATACTTTCTGGGAAGAAAGAAAGTAAGCAAAGAACGATTGACAAGGCTGTCTGGATATTCTCTGCTTACTTTCATGTCTATCTGAACAAGTTATTGTAATGCTACTACTTTTTCAGTTCCGAATCCCAGTAGGCGGTGTCGATGAAGCGTTGCCAGCTGGACAATTGTCCCGAAGGGATTTTAATGCCTAGGGTAGGCAGATAATTCGGCTTAATCGGTTTGCGGACTAAGGGCATGTTGGCTTGCTCAGGCGTGCGGTTGCTTTTCTTGACGTTGCATTTGACGCAAGCGAGCACCAGATTTTCCCAGGAGTCTTCGCCGCCTTTGGATTGCGGGATGACGTGATCGATGGTGAGCTCGGGTTTGCTGAGTACTTTACGGCAGTATTGGCAGGTGTGCTTGTCGCGTTCGAAAATGTTGCGACGCGAGAAGCGAACTTCGCGACGGAAGAAGCCATTGAATCCGTTGAGTAAAATCACTTCGGGCACGCGGATGTCTCGTGACGGGGTAGTGATCATGCGTTCGGAGGCTTGCATTTCTGAAAGCTCACACCAATCGTTGAAATCGTAGACCGCGTAATCTTCGGGATGTACGGCACGTGCGAGATCTTGGTACAGCAACGACATTGCTCGGCGTACCGAAGCAATATTGACGACTACCCAGGATTTATTTAATACTAAAACCTGTCCTTCCACCATGATATATATCCCTTATAATTCTTATGCATTACGACCAGCAGCCCATCCACCGACGAATAATGTATCCCCCGCCTACACTCAGTATAGATATGCACACTTCAGTATGCAAGGGTTGTCCATATTCGTGTGTTAGCCTTGAGTCCAGCCCCGAATCGCGTTACACTGGTTAGATTCTTATCACAGGAGCAAATTAACATGTATAAAAAATCGATAGTGTATATGGGGCTGGTATTGTTGTGCAGCGGGTGTATTTCGGTGCGAATGGGCGATATTCAGGTAGAAGAAGACTTCAAATTGGATGGGCCAACGGCCACTGGATTTATTCATCTTTCGACAGAAGTAGATGGTGAAGTGCGTCCGGGCATGGTGTATGTCCCTGCGGGTTATAACCATGATACGGCGTATCCCTTGATTGTCTTTTTGCATGGTTTAGGGGAGAGTGGCGATAACGGAATGGCGCAAACGACCTCGGGATTGGGTAATGCCATTCGTAAAAATCCAGAGCGTTTCAATTGTTTGGTGTATTTTCCTCAATCACCGAGTCGTCAATGGTGGAGTGCAGTGGATGGTCGGGTAACGGCGCCCAATTCATTTGAACATATCACCGATGGAATTGAGCGTGTGTTGGATTTGTACCATGTCGATGAAGATCGTGTGTCGTTAACAGGTTTGTCCATGGGTGGGTATGGAACGTTTGCGTATGGTGCCAAGCATGCCGATCGTTTTTCGGCTTTTATGCCGGTATGTGGTGGCGGTGATGTTGAAGCTGCGGTTGAGTTGGCCCGTCGCCCTATGTGGGTATTTCATGGAGAAGCCGATGGTGTGATCTCTGTCGATAAATCCAAACAGATGGTGGATGCTACCCGCAAAGCAGGGGGGGCGGTAAAATTCACCACGTACCCTGGTGTAGGGCATAATTCATGGGACAAAGCGTATAGTGCAGACCAAAAAGCCATTGAATGGTTATTGGAACAACGCCGACAGTGATCCGGTGTAAAGGAATGGTACGGTGTCTCAATCCAAGTCTTTATCGCCTGTAGCTCAGGCCATTGCGCATGCATTCGAGCAGCGCTATGGTGTTGCGTTGCATGGGAAAATTCTGGTGGCGTTATCGGGCGGAGTAGATTCGGTGGCGTTGGTCTTGGGACTTAAGGAAGCCGGGGTAGATGTTAGCGTCGCGCACTTGGATCATGGGACGCGCAATGGGATGAGTGCCGATGATGCCGCTTGGGTTGAATCTTTTGCTCAATCTTTGGGTATACCGTGTACAGTGAAGCGTGTGGATGTCCCTGCATTGGCTGATGATTCGGATCAGTCTTTTGAAGAAGTTGCACGCACAATTCGTTATGATTTTTTGGTTGACACGGCACGTATAGAGGGGTGTGATTGTATTGCGACTGGGCATCATGCCGATGATCAGGCTGAGACAGTTATGATGCGGGTTGTTCGAGGGACTTCATTGAAGGGGCTATGTGGAATTCCAGGTGTGGGCGATTGGGATGGTATGCCGATTGTGCGACCATTACTCGATGTGTCTAGGGCGGATATTGAGGCTTATGTGGCTGCACAAGGGGTTGAGTTCCGGGAAGATCATTCGAATACCGATCCGAAGTTTGTGCGAAATCGAATTCGTCATACCTTAATGCCATTGTTAAGAGAACACTTTAATCCTCAGGTGGATGAAGCGTTGCGGCGATTATCTCAGGTTTCCACGGATGAGGACGCGCTATTGGACGCGTTGAGCCATACCGCTTTCACGGCATGCGTGAAGGGAAATGAAATCGATCGCGTTGCTTTCGATGCCTTGCATCGTGCTGAGCAACGGCGTGTGTTGGTGCGGTTAGCGCATGATATTGGGGCATTGGCCGATTTTGATCGCGTAGAAGGCGCTTTGAACTTTATTGCGTCTGGAGCGACTGGGCAACGATACGATTGGGGTGGAGGAATCTATTTGTCCAATGGCCGTACAACGACGCAGGTGGTGACAAATCGAGAATCGCATAATGCGGATAATATAGAAGTTTTGATACCGGGTACTGTGGAAGCCTTTGGTCGGCAGTGGACTTTTTCGCAGTTGGATAGGTTACCGAGTGAGCCGTTATCAGATTATTGCACACCAACGCGACAGATTGTGGATGCGGCGGCGCTTGGCGATAGTGTTCATCTGCGGTATCGTGTGGATGGTGATCGCATTCAGCCATTTGGAATGGACGGTACGCGTAAATTGAAAGATTATTTAAATGATACTGGGCTTCCTATTGAGCAACGAGACACGTTGGTTTTGGTGTGTGCGGGTGATTCGATCGTTTGGGTGGTTGGGTATGCGGTTGCGCAGCCGTTTGTGGCGAATTCATCGTCAACGGGGTGGATCCAAATCGATGTAAAGCCGTTGTAGCTTAAGCGCTGAAGACTTTTCGGAAGACTTTAGAGATGAGCATATCGCTATTGAGCAACTCTTCTTCGCTGGCATTCTTTAATTCTCGTTGAAAAACACCGTGGTATAAAGTAAAAAATAAGGCCTCTTTTGGGATGAACTCTTCGGGTTCATGTTGGGTGGATAAGAACAGATTCTCATCGTGATAGGTTATGGGTTGTATGATGTTTTCCGGCCAGAGGTGGCAGTGCTGGCGATTTCGATTTACCACCCTTGTTAATGCACTTTGTCCCAGTGAGGTCCAGCCGAAATCACGGCGCAATAAAAATTTACTGAACATCTTTCGGCGTATTGCATGGACATATTTTCGAATGACCATGCCTTGGGCGCGGGTACCGAATACACCGTTTGGAATGTGATGATCGCCGTGAGACTCGCATTGCATGGCTACAAAGTCGTGCTCATTGATCAGATCGAAAATGGGGTCCATGTTTTGCAGGGGAATAGTATCACTGTCGAGATATAACCCGCCGTATTCGCGCAGTAGGTAGGCACGAATGACGTCGCATTTCATGGCTATCGAATATTCTTTTGTGCCTTTTCTACGAATGTGTTCGGCTTTTTTAGGGAAATCAGGTAAGTACTCGTAAAGGTTTTCGGGAGTGACCAAATGGATGGTTGCTGAGCCGGCATGTTTCTCAATAGCCTTTCGGCAAAGTAGAATATACGCAGGCTCGACAGTGACGCCTTCGCGGTGTTCCCAATATAACCAAATGTTACGGTGGTCTGTGACAGGGAGCGCTTTAGACATCATTGTCACCCATTAATGCTTTGGTGATTTCTGCTAGACCGGGGCGTGCGTTTACGAGATTGCATGCTTCCTGAAGATTGGCTGGTTTTTCTTTCAAAATTGCATGTGCGAGTGCAGAACCTTCCATATCCGATTGATACGCATAGCCTCTTGATTCGAGGTATTGGTTTCGACTGTCAGAAAATTCTGGAAGTACTGCGCTGCGGGTGGTTGTAACCAGTTTGGCGCCTGCTTGGATGGCTTCCCATGTGAGGTTGTAGGTGCCTCGAGTAATGACGGTTGTATTGGGGCCGAAATGATTTGGCAATTTCATTGTCTCTAAGACTTTAAGATGACCTAGATCTATATCTATGTCCATTAATGGACCTTTTGCGAGATATAAGTTGGTTTTGCCTGCTTCATGCAATATGCGAGCCGCTTCTACATATTGCTCAATGTAACCACGAATACTATAGCGGGGATCTTCATCTTTGTTATCGCCTCCACCGCCTAAGGTAAATATTACTTTTTCGGTGTCATCTGAAGTGTCAGCAGCGCGCACGAAGGGGCCTACAGCTTCGAATTTTGGATCTTGTAATAAAGCCCATAATGCCGGGTGATCTTTGTAGTGGTATTCGATTTCCTCGGCTTGACAAGGAAAATAAACTTTATCAATGTATTCAATTGATTTATTTAAAATACTCAGCATCTCGTCAGGTTTAAATGATTCCATGATCACGACTGTGCGGTGTCGGCCGAACTTTAGTTTTTTCACTACACTACGCGACCACCAGGTATCGAATACGATGGTTTTTCGTTTTGATGGATTGGTACGCGATTGTAGTAAATTGATCAAACCAGGGAGGCCTCGGATGTTTAGCGCTTTGGTTAAATCTCGGCCTTTTGGGACATTGGTGCATGAGCATGTGAAAAAGCTGGGGCCCATGCTGGAACGGCATAATGCTTCAGAGGATAAGGCTGGGTTATGTTTGGCAAGGAAGCGTTGGATAACACTTAAGCGAGCTATATGGCCAACACCGACTCCGTTGATTCCAAAAAACACAATATGTGGCATTTGTAGTGTACTCCAACTATCGAATTGTGTTTAGGGGGTCATGGTGTGGAAAACATTAACGTGCTGAGTGGAGAAATGTCAAGTGGAACACGTGTTGAGTGGGTAGTTTTTGTCTATTACCATATTGAAATGAGCGTTTCTGCTATTCGTTTTAGGCCTTGTTGTGTATTGACGAGGTTTGTAGCTTCTTCAAGATGTGCGGGGGGATTTCGCAAAATGGCTTCGGCGATGGCTTGACCGTCAATTGGGGTCCAGTAGGCGTATTGCTTTTTATCTAAAAATTTATTTCTGTTTTCGGCGTATTCCGCCAATACGCCGCTTCGGTTTGTTGTAATAAGAGTGGCGCCTGCAGCGATTGCTTCCCAGCCTAAATTATAGGTTCCTCGGGTTACTACGGTTGTATTCGCACCGAAATGCTGTGGTAAATCAAGCGTTTCGATGATTTTGAGTGGCCCAATATCCATTCCTATTTCCAGCATGGGCCCTTTGGCAAGATACAACTGTTTTTTTCCGGCGGCTTTTAAAATATGGGCGGCTTCTATGTATTTGTTTAGGTTGTTTTCGGTTTTGAACTCGGGTAGTTCTTCTTTCATTTCGCCACCACCACCTAATGTGAATATGACTTTTTCGGTGTCGTCGTGCAGAGTGGAAGTGCCTACAATAGGTCCTGCAGCTTCGAATTTATCATGCTGAAGCAATTCCCAAAGGGTGGTGTGTTGCTTATAATGGTATTCCAATTCTTCTTGTTGGCAAGGGAAAAATATCTTATGAAAATATTTGTGGTCCTCTTTAATTGCTTGAAGCATGTGTTCAGGGTTTGTAACTTACACAATGGCAACAGCATGATGTCTTCCACTCCGTAATTGTTTTAAGGTCCGATTGGACCAGACTGAATCAAAGACAACCGTTTTACGTCTTGAAGAGAAGATTCTGGAGAGTAGTAAATTCCACTTTCCTTGTGAATCACGTATTCCGAGCGCATTTCCTAATTCACGGTTACAGGAGTTTATTTTGGTGCAGGGGCATGTGAAGAAATGGGAACCGAGGCTGGAACGACATATTGCTTCGAGGTTTACTTCAGGGAAGTGCTGGGCAATATGTTTTTGGACAACACTTAGGCGAACTATATGCCCGAGCCCAATACCATTTATTCCATAAAATACTATCTGGTTCATTTAGAGTAAGAATCCGTAATCAATATCGGTCTGTGTCGGAATGTAATCGGGATGAATAATTGGTCGCATAGGTTAAGGTTATTGGGTGATAACGGCGCAAACAGTCTGGAGACCTTTTTGTTCTATGATAAGTTTTTGACCAGCGGATAAATTTTTGGGTGTTTCTTTTAGAATAGCGTTGGCTAACTTTTCTCCGTCAAGTTTTGTATAGTAAGCGTAGCCTTCCTGTTCTAGAAATTCATTTCGACTTTCAGCATGTTCGTTTAATACGGTGCTTCGTTCGGTAGTTACCAGCTTGGCTCCTTGTGCAATGGCTTCCCAGGTAAGGTTGTATGTGCCTCGTGTAACCACAGTCGTATTGGGGCCGAAGTGTTCTGGTAAATTCATGGTCTCCAATACTTTTAATGGCCCAAGGTCTATGTTGATATCCATCAAGGGGCCTTTTGCTAAGTACAAATTAGTTAAGCCGGCATCGCTTAATTTATGGGCGGCTTTAATGAATTGTTCTAAATATCCTTGCACGCTGTATTTTGGGTCTTCGTTGTGATGATCGCCACCGCCACCCAATGTGAATATGACTTTTTCATCTTGGTTGGAGGTTTCGGTTAAACGAACAAACGGGCCAGCGGCATTACATTTTTTATTTTTTAATAATTCCCATAATTCAGGATGGTCTTTGTAATGGAATTCCAACTCTTTTTGGGTGCAGGGTATAAAAATGTGTTCAAAGTATTGCAAAGCCAATTGTAAATCTTTGTACATAATCTCTGGCTTATTGACTTCAGTAATTAAAATGGTTTTGTGCTTACCGAAATGAAGCCGTTTCAGGACTCGTTGATGCCACATAGTATCAAAGAATATCGTTGTGCGTTTGTGAGGAGTAAAACGGGAAACGACTAATTTTAACGTGCCCAATATACCTCGAATATCCAGTGCATTGCCTAGATCTTTTCCACGTTCGCCAACTTCCACGCATGGGCAAGTAAAGAAAATGGGACCCATGGATGATCTGCATATTGCTTTTGTTGTGTGTTGGGGGAATTTTTTTTCGATATGGCGTTGTACGACGCTTAAGCGGGCCAAATGGCCCAATCCAATTCCATTAATTCCGTAGAAGATGATTTGAGACATTATGCCTTCTCTTGACATGGACTGTAATGTAGCTTCTCCAGCCATGGATTTATGATTGGGGCTATTTGTTTTAGTTGATTTTCTGGGATGGTTGCACGTCCTTTGCCAATGCTTTGTGTCGAGACTGGCTTATGTAAATTAACATGGTGTTGTCGGCTTTTTTCTTCACTCAATGCACTTTTGGCCTTGTCGTTTACTTCTAGCATGTCGGTAGAGAAGGATATATCAAGAAATGAACAGACTTCACGAACATATTCCTCGGGATTTGATACAAGATCTTCATAGCGTAAGGAATATACCCGATCAGGATAAGGAAATGCTTTAATGGCTTCAAGCGATTGTACCCATTCGCGCGCAGCTTCTTCATATTCTCTGAGTTTAGCATTCACGAAGGATTGAACTACATCGCATCCATCGCGATAGACGTGAATGAACCGGGCATCCGGGAACATATACATGATTTCATTCATTATCTTGAAGTTTAGCGGGGTCTTGTCTCCCCATCGAGTACAGCTAAGCCCTTTTTGCTTAGCATCAAATTCAGCGAGTCTGGCAATTATCTTAGCCATGCTACGGTCTTTTTTGGGAAGCAATAGAAGCTGATTGACCAAGGGAGTAAAAGAGTAGGGGTGCATTTTATGACGGTGGTCAATATTGGCTGTAATGAGGTATACAAAATCGCGCCATTTTATTTTTCGGTAGCGTGCATAAACTTGTACTAAATCTTGAATGAATAATTCTGGCGGGATATGGGTATCTGGATTAGAGCACAAGATACGTC
>CALLLL010000168.1 GCA_938082445.1 uncultured bacterium | reverse complement strand
TTTGGCACCATTTTTAGGGTGTTTTTCTTGACAGGCTTAAAATTTTTAGGGGAAGGGATAAATTTACGTAATTTATCGTAGTCCACATCTTGAACATCGACTTTGCCATCAATGGCTAAGCCAGCGGCCATGGCGACTGATTGCCCCATGGTCATAAACACAGGCTCCATGCGGATTGACCCATGGGCTACGTGGGATGCGGATAGACATACAGGTACATAAAGGTTGCTACATTCTTCTCGCTTGGGGATCACCGAACGGTAGGAAATGCCGTAGAGACCGGGTGGAGTTCGCCAAATAACGCCGTCACGACGAACAAAGCCTTTTTCATTCACGAAGTATTGCACGACGTGGGAATCCATGCCGAAGGCGCCATAGGCAATAATGTCATCGACTCCACGTTTGTGGGAACAATCAGCTTGAGTCATAACGTATTCACCAAGCATACGACGGGCTTCACGAATGTATATCATGTAGGGCCAATTGCCGTTGTCTTTAAATTCATCTTTGGGAAGGCCCCATTTTTTGGCATAGTCTTGTATTTTGTCGGGGATACGGGGATTGGTGGATAGGGTATAAAAGAAGCCCCGGGTGTAATCGCGATGCTCTTGCTCGATTTCACGGCGTCGGACATAGGAGGCTTCGGGGTATTCCCAGTTGGCTCCACCAAAATCATTGCCGATGGCATGCATGCTGTTCCAATCGACTTTATCTTTGCGTCCACCTAGAGGTTCGATGAGGGCAGGGAAACGATGGTCGCCTGCTTCAAAATTACGGATAAGCAGTTCGTGATCAAGAGCACGGTACTTGTCTGGCTTGGTGAGGGGGACGCGCTCATCGGGATTGGAGGTGAGGCACATCCGATAGTTGTAGGCTTGGATTTTCTTGTCCCCGATTCCATTGACTAGATTCAACTCATGCACCATGGGGAGTAGGCCGCTTTTCGGATCACCTGGACTAATATATGGATCAACATCGGCAACGAAGTGATCTTTATTGGATTGAGTATAGTGCACACGGGGGAAAGTGTCGCCCCTCCGGACACCGGCGATGGATTCGCCATATTGGGCTTCTGATTCACGGCCAACTGTGTAACTTACACCTGCAGCGGCCATGAGATCACCTACATAGGTGGCATCAATGAACATTTTGGCTTTGAAGGTTTTCCCGCTTAGGGTAGTAATGGATACAATGCGTCCATGCTTCATTTTAACCCCGTTTTCACGGTCAATTTTTTCATTGAGATGTACTTCTACCCCGGCTTCTTGGGCCATTTCATTGAAGACTTTTTGGCCTACGTGGGGTTCGAAGCTTCGGATAAATTCACGGCCGTAGTGTTTAGCTACCCGGCGGTAAAATTCTCCAGCATAGGATCCTAAGCTGTCGAGTTTTGAATTACCAAAGTCTGTAGCTCCAAGTCCGCTGGCGCTCATACCTCCTAGAAATTGGGTTGGGTTCACGAGGACAACTTTGCGACCGTCATTTTGTGCGGCGATGGTGGCCATCACAGCAGCGGATGAGTCGCCGTAAACGACGATGTCGTATTTTTTATAGGTTTGGGCCGTTGCAGTGGCTGAGCTAAGTAATAATATGATGAGACAGGAATAGAATTTATGATGAAATGAGTAAAACATGCTTAGGCCCTTTTTGTTCATGTATGAACTGAATAATGTCAAAATGAGCTTATTGTATTCAATATACTTATGGAGAACCTTGTTCTATAGTTGGTTTATTCGTATGATATACTCACTTTTCACATGTGCATATTCGTGTTAACTACTTATAAAGGAGGCAGAACCCATGTCAGATTCACATAAACTTGGAACAAAAGCATTGCATGCAGGTCAGGAAGCCGACCCCACCACTGGTTCACGTGCCGTTCCTATATATCAAACCACCTCATATGTGTTTAATGATCATGAACATGCGGCTAACTTGTTTGGTCTCAATGAGTTCGGAAATGTCTACTCTCGAATCATGAATCCCACTGTTGATGTATTTGAAAAGCGTATTGCTGCTCTGGAAGGTGGTGCATTAGGCCTGGCTTTTGCCTCAGGTTCAGGCGCCATTACTGCAGCTTGTTTGAATATATGCAAATGTGGCCAAAATTTTATTTCTTCCAAATCACTTTATGGTGGAACGTATACACTTTTCGCTCATACCTTCAAAAACATGGGTATTGATGCTAAATTTGTGGATATGAGTAATACTCAAAATATCATTGATGCAATTGATGAAAATACTCGTTTCGTTTATCTAGAGACTATTGGGAATCCGGCTAATGACATTGTCGATTTCAAAGCTATTGCGGATATTGCCCATGAAGCAGGTATTCCATTGATCGTTGATAACACGGTGGCTTCTCCAATGTTGTTCCGCCCGATTGAACATGGCGCGGATATCGTAGTGCACTCAGCGACTAAAATGATTGGTGGGCATGGTACGTCTATCGGTGGTGTGATTGTTGACTCTGGTCAATTCAATTGGGACAACGGTAAGTTTCCTGAACTGACTGAGCCGAACCCCAGTTACCATGGAATGAAATTCGTAGAGCATTTTGCTGGTGTAGGTAATGTAGCGTATATTCTAAAAGCGCGTGTAATTTTATTGCGCGATATGGGTGCATGCATGTCTCCATTTAACGCTTTCTTATTGCTTCAAGGCACAGAGACTTTACACTTACGTGCTCCGCGTCATTGCGAGAATGCACAGGCAGTGGCTGAGTACTTGGAGGGCCATGACTCTGTTGAATGGGTTAACTTCCCTGGCTTAAAGAGTCACAATGATTACGAACGCGGTCAGCACTACCTGCCTGACGGTCAAGGTGCCATTTTGACTTTCGGAATTAAAGGCGGTAAAGACGCGGGTATCAAATTTATTGAATCGTGTGAGTTGGCTTCACACTTGGCAAATGTGTTGGATGCAAAGACCTTGGTTATTCACCCATCCACCACTACGCACCAACAATTGAGCGAAGATGATCAACGTGAGGCAGGTGTGACACCGGATATGATTCGTGTGTCAGTGGGTATTGAAGATGTTAGCGACATTATCGCAGACTTCGAACAAGCTCTCGCCGCTTCACAAGCATAACCAGTAGCATTAAGGAATATTATGAGCGAACGTGGATCGGTCGGCATTGTAGAACGACAGCACTTCACCTTTGCCGAGGCTTCCGATCCATTACAATTGGATTGTGGCGCGGCATTGGGTCCGATCACGCTTGCTTATGAAACGTATGGCACGCTGAATGAGGATCGTTCAAACGCAATCTTATTAACACATGCTTTATCCGGTGACGCTCACGTTGCCGGATTCAATTCTGAGTCGGAAAAGAAACCCGGTTGGTGGGACACGATGGTTGGGCCTGGCAAGGCGTTCGACACAAACCGTTTCTTTGTACTCTGCTCAAATGTATTGGGAGGATGCCAGGGGTCTACAGGGCCTTCGAGCATCAACCCTGACACAAATACCCCTTACGGTTTAGATTTCCCAATCATCACCATAGCCGATATGGTGCGTGCCCAACGTGAATTGATCCGTCATTTAAAAATTGACAAGCTCTTGTGTGTGGCTGGCGGATCGATGGGCGGCATGCAAACACTTGAGTGGATCACTTTGTACCCCGATATGATGCAGTCGGCAATGATTATCGCGTCGACTCATCGTTCCGGTGCGCAGCAGATCGCTTTTGATGCGGTCGGGCGCAATGCCATTCAAGCGGATCCGCAATTTAACAATGGGCAATATCACGATGCTGAAGCACCGGCCAATGGCTTGGCTATTGCGCGCATGCTGGCGCACATTACTTACTTGTCTGAAGAAGGGATGCACGGTAAATTTGGCCGCAATCTTCAGGACGATGATGAGCTTCAATATGGATTTAAAAATGAATTTACGGTGGAGTCGTACTTGAATTATCAAGGGTCTCAATTCGTGAATCGTTTTGATGCCAATACCTATATGTATGTGACGAAGGCGCTGGATTATTTTGACATTTCAGAACGCTATGGCTCGCTGGATAAAGCCATGGAACAGGTGAAATGCAATGTCTTGGTACTGTCCTATTCATCGGACTGGCTGTATCCTCCTGCGCATTCTGAACAACTGGTGGATGCCTTGTCCCGTCAAGAAAAAGATGTGACGTATTGTAACATTGAATCGAGCTATGGACATGATGCTTTCTTGCTAGAAGTAGAAACGATGGACGCGATTGTTTCTGGTTTCTTAACGCATAATGATGAAGCCTTGGACACCCGTGCTGATGCAAAGAATGCTTTACCGGAACAAACACGCACATCGACCAATTACATCGTACAAGGTAACGAACGCCGAATTGACTATGAGTTGATCTTGGAACACATTGAAGCCAATAGCCGCGTACTCGACATCGGGTGCGGGGATGGATACTTGTTGTGTCACCTGAGTGCAGAGAAAAATGTGCAGGGTGTCGGACTTGAGCTGGATGAGAAACAGGTGATTCAGGCGATTCAAAACGGCGTATCGGTGATTCAAGCGGATATTGATGATGGTCTGGGCGCATTGCCGGATCAGTGCTTTGATTACATCACTTTCACTCGAACGTTGCAGATGGTTGAGCAACCACATGAAGTGTTGAAAGAGATGTTGCGAGTGGGCAAGAAGTGTATCGTGACTTTCCCAAATTTCGGCTATTGGTTGGCCCGTACGATTATGTTCTTTACCGGTAAATCACCGACGACGAAGAACCTGCCTTTTAATTGGTATGAGTCACCTAACCGACATTACTTCTCGATCTATGATTTCCGCGCACTGTGCGAAGGGCAAGGCATTAAGATTGAAGCAGAAATTCCTTTGAACTCCAAAGGGAAAGTATCCCTCATGCCTAATGCACGTGCAGAAGATGCCATTTATATAATCTCGGCGAAGTAAGTCTTAGAAATCCAAGTTCTCGTCGACAGTGTCGCCACCGTAGCCTAGTGAATCCAATTGCTCGCGCAATTCTTCGGACATGCCTTCGGTGCTGAGATCCATGGGTTCGGATGCATTTTCCTGTATAAATTTATTCATGCTGTCAAGGGATTTTTGAAACAGCTCCACCTCAGCTTTAGAATCTTGGGCGATGTTATCTTGTTCACCGGGATCGCTTTCAAGGTTATAAAACTCGATGGGGGCATAGTTGCGCTTATTGCCTTCGTTGGCCTCAATGAGTTTACGTGTTCCGGTGCGTAAGCCGCGCAGTTCGATTCCTTCAAAGTTCAGGTGTGAATGCACGTAAGCGGTATCGGCATTTTGCAAATCAAGCGATTCTGAAATGAGCGATTTACCTTGCCACTGTTCGTCCACAGGAAGGCCTACCAAGGTCGCAATGGTGGGTGCGATATCTACATGCCGAGCAAGATCGGTGTTGACTTCGGTTATTTCGCTGTTGGGCACTTTAATCATTAACGGAATGGCAATCTGCTCGTCATAAAGACTTAAGCCATGCCACCAACCACCGTGCTCATAGAATTCTTCTCCGTGATCGGCCGTGAAGATAATCAGGGCATCGTCATAGAGCCCTTTTTCTTTTAAGCCTTGGATAAAACGGCCTAGGTGTTCGTCCATGTATTCAATTTCGTAACTGTACGACTTAATGAAAATGTCTTTATATATTTTAGGATCAGGATTGCCCATTTGGACTCGCGCATAGCCTTTGCCTGGCTGATCGGGATCGCGGAAGGGGTCATGGGGATCCATATAATGCAAGAAGAGAAAGTTGGATTCTTCTTGGCCTGTCTGGGTGCTAAGCCAATACAATCCCGTATCGGTTACCACATTGGCAGGTTGATAGAAGTCCGTAATCTTGATACGTCCCTTGAATACTTTTGCATTTACCTTTTGAATGACCTTGCGCAAAATATCGTACAGCACCAATTTTTCACTGGATGCTTTTGCACCTAATAAAAGATCGGGCTTTAAGTCCGTGTAATTTCTAAAGCCTTGGTTATAATTAAATACACTGGTGATATTGGGGTTATTGGAATAGCCAACGGTGTAGTATCCTGCCTGATACAACACTTCGGTTATCGTAGTGACATCATCGGGTAAGCCGGATGCTTTACCTGTTGCGGTATGGGCTTCGGGATACATGCCTGAAAATATGGTACCGAAAGATGCTTTGGTCCAAGAGGATTGTGCATAGGTATGTTGAAAGACAACGCTGTCTTCGGCTAGGGCGGAGATGTTCGGGGTGTTGGGTTTAGCGGAGGCGTTGAAGGCCGTTAAATAGTCCGCACGTAAAGTATCAACGACGATGAGATAAACATTGGGTTTATCGCTGATAATTTCCATAGTTTTTTCTACAGGTTGAGCGCCCGGTTTATACACCATGCTTATAATTACACCTACCAATACGATGGTTATGTAACACCCGCCCCCAACGACAATTCCTTTGAAGCGGCTACTCTTCACCCAACCAGCGAGAATAGATCCGGCACCTACCGCAATCACGATAATGGCTACGGTTATCCCAAGAACAATTAGATTATCGATAATGCTCATGCCTGTCTCACCGAGTAAATCGCGGGCATATCGAAAACGTCCAAAGACGAGAAATACCGCTCCCATGGTTCCACCTAAAGCAAGACCAAAAGTGACGGCGGCCGGAACAAATCGATTGATGAATAGGTGGCCAAAGAGCATGACAGCCGACAGGCCTAGGCCCAGGCCAATCAAAGCCAAACCGTAGACCAACGGCGCCCACCATAAGGCGGATGTTTCTGTAACGTTTGCCAAGTGGCTAACGTGCCAAATGGCTTCAGTCAGTCCTAATAGTGCACCACCTATCAAGCCTGCCAATACACCAACACCTAAGCAGTCGTACACTATTTGTCGATATTTTTCCGTTTCCTCAGAAGACAAGTATGCGCTTTTTTCTTCCTTACCTTCTTCGGCTGATTTCTCGCGAATTGATTCAAGTTCACTTAAGAATTTAGCGCGATCTGGACGACCGGCTAAGAGTATTAGAGGCATGCTTAATAAAAATGGGATGGCTTCACCTACCCACAATCCCAAGTGCCCCCAGAGGAAAGTTGCGGTCTCGCCATATTTAGCGCCGAGCAATAATGTCATACCGCCTTCACGAACCCCTAAGCCACTCACTGTTGGAGTAATTACTGAGGCAGCAATAATCAATGGGCTTGCGAACATCAAATCCCAGAATGATGCTTCACCGCCGCTGATACCCATGGCAATGCCGAAATACATTAAACAAATGCCTAGGTGCACACCGAGTGCTAAAAATAAAGCAACCAATAGAGTAAAACGATGACCACTGTAAGCCGATACGGCCTCACCCATCTTATCTACTTTGTCACGTAGTTTTCCGGGAATCGGGGTCACAGCCACAAGGATTTGCACGATACGCGGATTGAGCAATAGCAAAAAGACTACACCCAACATTGCGATTAAAATAACAGCCACTTTGAGCATGTTCACTTGAGCAACATCAGTCCCTAATACCAAGGCAATGATCACCAACAACCCAAGGGCTACTATACCCGTAAGTTTTTCCACGGCAATTACGGTCGTACATTTAATTACTTCGCCGGTATAGGCTGCGGATTCAACTAAGCGATATCCATCGAGTCCAACGGTGCCGGGCAGAACTAGACCGATCGCTCTTCCGGTAAACCAACATTTGGTTAAATACCAAAACGGTAGCGTGATCCCTTGTGCTTTGAGTAAAAAATGCCAGCGAAATACACCGCAAAAAATTCCGGCTATTTTAATGAGGGCCGCGAAGGTGAACCAAAATAAGGCTGTGCTTAGTTTAAGTGTTTGCAATTCTTCCCACAATGCAGAGATGGAAAGATCGCCGAATTTATCTTCGGCAAAACCGAAGGTTTCCGGACGAAACAAGAATAAAAACAATCCAGCGACAAAACACACTTTTATCGCAATGAAAATACTTTTTTTCACAGAACTTCCTTTATCAATACCCAGTTTGAGAGGGGTGAGCACTCACTTTTCGTCAAAATACGAAGAGGTATCATAGCACAAATCACCTTGTCGGCGAAAAGCAGAAGTCATTGGTAGGAAGGTGTAGTCTATACCCGACTTGACAGGGCTTATAATTCGAATTCGCCGAAAACTTCCATATAATACACAAAGCTAAATGTAGTCTGTCCTTCGGGGATACCTATAAGGAGTTTTACACGTTGTTTACCAAGGCATTTGTCATCGTCGCCCACGACACCTTCCCCTTCAAGGAATTTCACATCTTCGACTTGTAGGCACACATCGAGATCGGTGACTTTACGGATTTTATGCCAACGGGGGCAGATCATGAGTTCGCCGGGCTCCCAGTGAGTAAAACCTTGGGGTTCTTCAGTGATTTCGGGTGGGGTGATGGTGACATCAATCCAGGCATAGCGTAGGGAAAGTCCTTCATCATCGTCTACATATTCATCGTTTTCAGGCTTGTCAGTCCAAGTGTATCCATGTACTTGGGCGGTTGCGTTACGTAATACTTTTCCTTTCATAGCGAAAGGCATGGTTAACAAGCGCTGGAAGAAATGGCGAATGGCAAATTTTATTCCGAAGTAGAGGATTATGATTCCCCAACCTATCCAGGGGGATAGGTTACCACCATACATCCCTAATAATATGACACATAAAAGGGCGAATCGCATGGGTTTAATACGGAAAGGCTTTTTGCCCGACGAGTACATCTCGATCTCTTCTTCAATGCCTACTGGAATGGCATCGGCTTCTTCAATCTCACCCATTTCTTCACCGTCGATGGTAAACGATGCTTCAACTATTTCAGTATCCTCGTCAATGCGGCCTTTATATTTTTCCAAATCGCTCATGTGCGTGAATTCTCCTGTGTCCAGTATAGCATGCGCCTTAGGATGGTTTGCGCGCCATGAAAAGATAGCTCATTAAAAAGGCACCGAAAACAACTGCGGATATTCCCCAATGCCATTCAAGCTCCCACATTTCTTTTCCATACTTGGCCAGTACCGTCATGAGACCTGCCAATCCAATGCCCATCAACGCTTCACCCGCAATGAGGCCGGATCCGTAGAGTACTCCGTGATCACTGGCATCGTTGGTAATGTCTTCATTGCTTTGCTTTCGGTGTAAGGCGAAGTAGATTAAGCCACCAATAAATATAGGCACAGACAGGGACATAGGCAGATAGATACCTACAGCAACAGGCATGATATGGGTGCGGAATGGGGACTTGGCGCGCTCAAGAAAGAAATCTATGATAATGAGGGTTATACCAATACCTGCGCCGATCTTGATCATATTCCAAGGCAAGGTGCCTTCGCCAAAGAATCCTTCTGCGAGACTGGCGAAGAGCGCAGCTTGGGGCGCAAGGAGTCCATCACCGATGCCGTAGGTGTTGTGTAATAAAGCCATAACAGGGGCAAAGATAAATGCTGGAATCACCACACCAATAACTTCGACCATTTGTTGTTTACGTGGAGTGGCTCCGACGAGTTGACCCGTTTTTAAATCTTGCGCGATGTCGCCTGCGGTACAGGCGGCACAACAGACGACGCCGGCTACACCCAACGTGGCTAATATTGCAGAATCGCCTTTGATGCCTAAGGCGAGGAGCATACCTGCGGTCATGAGCAAAGCACAAATGGTCATGCCGGATACAGGGGAATTGGAAGAACCCACGAGACCAACAATATAGGTAGCCACAGCAACAAATAAAAATGATGCAATCACCGTCATGATGATGGAGGCAAACATGGCACCGATACTACCAATTAGATATTGGTAAAGCCCCATGGTGAGAAGTATCGTTAACAATAGCACGGCCAACAATATGTATAAAGGCATGTCCTGTTCGGTGCGGGGTACAGCTTTTCCAGTTTTGGTTCCTGGTACTGAATGTAAACTGCCTAGGCCTGCAAAGATACCTTTGCGTACACTCCAGATGGAGAAAAGGCCGCCAACGAGCATGGTGCCTACGCCGATATAGCGCACTTGGGTACTCCAAGCAGACCATGCACTTTCCAAGGCTTCACCACTTTCATACCCTCCGATTAAGGGAATGGCAATGACCCATCCAATTACGCCACCGAGAAATATTTGTACGGCAACTTTTAATTTTACAATGTATCCAACGGACACTAAGGCAAGACTTAGATCCGATCCGCCGTAAAAAATGGATTGACCTTTCGCAACGGCAAATTCCAAGGTACCTTTTATGGCACTGAGACCCGAAACCAAAAATTTAAATGCCGCACCAACCAGTAAGCCAATGCCAATGAATTTAATACCGGAGCCGCCTTCTTGACCGACGGTAAGTACTTCGGAGCAGGCAACGCCTTCAGGATAGGTCAAGTCCTCACGATCAACAATGAGCGCACGACGCAGAGGCACCATGAACACAACTCCCAGAAGACCACCGCACATGATAATTAAGGTGGTCGGCCAGAATTGGAAATCTTTCCATACGCCCACAAGTACTAAAGCCGGAATAGTGAATATGGCTCCCGCTGCGAGACTTTCACCGGTAGAGGCGATGGTTTGCGCAATGTTATTTTCGAGAATGGTACCGCGTCTGAATACGCCGCGCAGTATCGCCATGCTCACCACGGCTGCGGGAATGGAGGCACTGACTGTCATCCCGGCATAGAGCCCTAAATAGACATTGGCTGCGCCAAGAACCACCGCCAGAACTAGACCAAGGCCAATGGCCAATGGAGTTGTTTCGGCCACTGTAGAATCCTTATTTTCCGATGTTTCGCTCATCCGATATCCTTTGGTGTTAGTGGAAATTCGAGTGTACACCAAATGACCAAAAAATCCAATAGTCTCTTAGGACAGTATCGATTGAAGCACTTTGGCCAGTACTTCACATCCCTTGGGCTTAATGGTACAATAATAAAATCGATTAACACAGAACTCATGAGGATTGGTGTGGTCATGGAACGTAGAGATTTTTTGAAAACAGCCAGTGCAGCAACAATGGCTGCTATGTTGGCCGGTGCTCCAGAATCGAGCCTTGCTGAAACCGTGGTTCAACCTGAAGCCACTGCCGATACCGTTATCATTTTATGGATGGGCGGCGGTATGGCTCACACCGAGACTTTTGATCCCAAGCGATATACGCGTTATGAAAAAGGGTTGGACTCCAATAAGGTTCTGAGTACTTTTCCTTCGATTCCAACTGCGGTAGATGGCATTCGCTTTAGTGAGGGTTTGGAAAATCTGGCCAACGTGATGGATCGCGGTACTTTGATCCGCACGTATCAAGCCGGGGACTTGGGTCATATTTTGCACTCACGCCATCAGTACCATTGGCATACAGGGTATGCACCACCATTGACCATTGCAGCGCCTCACATTGGCTCCATGATGGCGAAGACGCTTGGGCCAAACCATCCTGACCTTCCACCCTTTATCGATATTGGCCAGCGCTTAACTTTGGGCGAAGGCGAAGAGTTAAAAGCATTTCATACCGCAGGATTCTTGGGCTCTGAATACGGCCCCTTTATGGTGGCCGATCCCTCTCAAGCTCAAGCGGTGGTTCGCCCACCCGCTGGCATGACTGGTGCACGGTATTCGCGTCGTCGAGCGGTGTATGAACAAATGATCAAAGCCAATCCAATTTCGGATTTAGGGAGTACTTACCAACGCGAGTCTTTGATTCGTCAGATGGACCGTGCAGATCAGTTGTTGTCGAGTCCAGCGGCAAAAGCCTTTGACTTGAGCGATGAGCCTAAAGAAATATACGACACCTATAACACTGGGCGTTTTGGTTTGGGTTGTTTGTTAGCCAGACGCTTATGTGAACAGGGTGCACGAGTGATTGAGGTAACAACGGAGTACATTCCATTTGAATTTTGGGATACGCATGAAAATGGGCACTCTCGATTAGCAGAGTTGAAACCCAAAATCGACCGACCCATTGCACAGCTGGTCTTGGATTTGGAAGAACGTGGATTATTGGACCGTACTTTAATTGTGTTGGCTAGTGAATTTAGCCGTGACATGATGACCGAAGGCAAACCCGATTTGTTGGTTAAAGGACAAGTGGCTCAACCCGATGTAATGACGGAAGAAAAACATTATGGTATGCACCGTCACTTTACCGATGCGGGATCTGTGCTGATGTTTGGTGGCGGCGTGAAAAAGGGCCATGTCTATGGGAAAACTGCGGATGAACGTCCGTGTAAAACCATAGAGAATCCGGTCAGTATTGAAGATCTGCATGCAACGATGTACACAGCAATGGGCATTAGCCCGAAACACAACTATGTACATGAAAAACGCCCCTTCTACGTAACCAAAGATGGGTTGGGCAAACCCATTATGGATATTCTAAGCTAATCGCGTTTGGGCAAAGCCAAAGAAAAACTGAGTACATCTACCGTATTAGCTCCAGCACGTTTAAGTGCCAATGCACATTCATGTACGGTGCGCCCTGATGTCACTACGTCGTCGATCAACAAGATTTCATGACCGCTTAGATCTACTTCTCTATCTACCGCAAATGCACCTCGTACGTTGTGCTTACGGTCGGAAGAATCGTTGAGTTTACTTTGGGTCCGAGTTGGGCGAATGCGCTGTAAATCGCTGGACACTTGAGCCTTGGGAAATTGTTCAACAATGCCTTGAGCCAGTAGGGTCGCCTGATTAAAACCACGATGACGTTGGCGAACTTTGTGTAAAGGCACCGGCATAATGAGGGTGTAGCGCTCGGGAATCAATTCGGATTTGATTACGCGCTCCATCTCTTCACACATGACTCGTACGATCCATCGACGTTCGTGAAATTTCAATAGTTTCACGGCTTCCGCTGCCGTGCCTTCATAAACCGTGGCACCGAAAATGTGACGATACGGCGGATCTTCGGTGCGCGCGGTGCAGTCGGCACACTGAAAGTGATCGGGTTCGTCCATACCTAGGCGTTTGGCATGAGGTCGCCCACAACTGGGGCAAAATGGTCGCTCAATGCGTTGAGGCAATTCCCAACAAGTAGCACAGAAAAATCCATTTTCATCCGTGAGTAATCGCAATCCGCATTCTTTGCAGAAAATGGGAAAAAATATGTTTTTCAGGGTGAGAATCCACATGGAAACACTATAACACAGAACTCTTTCTATATTTTCTTGGAAAAAGTATCGCTTCAATCGTTATTGAGACGACACCAATTTCAATTGCAAATTTTTAAAACTCGTGTTAAGGTCGATAGGGCTTGATTGGGAGATCCTCATGAGAAAATTCGGTATTGCATTACTACTAATTATTGCTGCTGTCGCAATATGGCAATTGAGCACTCCTGTGCCTGAAGTGCCCGTTCCTCAAAAAGACACTCCACAGATATCGAAACCTGATATTGCCCCAGTGGCTAAAATCGATGCACGTTCTTCGCTGAAAGTTAAAGATGGTTGGGGATATTATTTTTCGTTTATTGAAGATTCAACTGGTAAGTTGATGTCTGGAGTAAGTGCCCAACTACTTTGGAAAGAAAGTGATGAACAGCAAACCAAGGATATTAATCATGATTCCCATGCTGGCTTCGTTCAGTTATCCAAAGATCACCATGAATTCTCCCTAAGATTTTCCCATCCTACACACTATAGCGAGCAGCGTTCGTACAACGTGTCCCTCAGTCCTGAGAATCCAACCGCAACACTGGAAGTACACATGATCCTGGGAGAAACGGTATCGGGGCGGGTATATGACGCCGCTACGGATAAAGGAATTGAAGGGGTGAAAGTAGGGGTGGGCCGTCGGAAATCACCGGGGGCCGTGACGGGTGAAACGGGTAACTATCGTATTGGTGGTGTGCGCTCAGGTCGCAAACAAATATTTTTGGATCATGCGAAGGGATATATTGATCCACCCAATATGCGTAACGGTTCATTGGTGGATATCTCTAAGGGCCAGGCCTTAACCGGGGTGGATTTTGCCTTGGATAAAGGAATATTTGCATCGATTCAAGGGATGGTTGTGAATGCGGAAGGCAAGCCTGTATCCGGAATAAAAGTGCAAACCATCAGTTACGATGATACGATGACGGGGTACCAATCGGCCGAAGATATATCGGCTAATGACGGTTCCTTCTTACTGGAAGAGTTGCTGGTCGACGATGGATTTTATGTCACAGCAACCTCCAAAGGGCTCATTAGTGAAGAAGTAGGGCCGCTCAGCTTAACGGCTGAAGGGATCAAAGATTTAACACTCGAGCTCATTCCGACAGGTAGCATATCGGGGCAAGTGGTGGATGTAAATTCAGGCAAGCCCGTCACGGAACCAAGTTTTATAGTGGATGTAATACACACCTGGCGTGGCCGAAAATCAGTCGGTGGGAAACCAACCAATCTCAATGATGATGGACATTTCACCATCTCGGAATTGGCTGCGGACACCTATGGGCTATTCCTTAACTCTCACCCTAATGTTTATCGTAGCGGTTGGGTCACTGCTCAGATAGAAGTAACACTTGAAGCGGGTGAACATGTCAAGGATGTGAAATTGACCTTTGATCATAAAGCATATTTAAAATCGAAGATGGCTTCTAAAGTTAAGAAGCCTACCAAAGCACCCAAGCCATCAATGTTTCCTGAGGTAAAGGGGCAGATAGTGCGGACAGGATCAAGTGATCCTGTTACGGCTTTTGATTTAAAAATAATGCATAAAACAATGGGCGAAACGCGTTCGCAACGATCAATACAGCATCCAAAAGGGCTTTTTACTATTAAAGAAAACCAAGGGCATACATTAGAATTGGACATTTCAGCTAAGGGATATGCACCGAAGAGAGTTAAGTATACACTCGACAATCCGAATGATTTTAAAAGTCCTCTTGTGATTTCTTTAGACCCTGGTGCGGAACTGGAGGGGCGGGTCGTGGATACTGACGGAAATGGGATTGCTGGAGCAAAAGTATTCATTGGCTTTAACCCTGCCCTGATGGAATCGGGCGGTTTCGCACATCCAGCTGATACAACTACGGGTACTGATGGATCTTTTATGCTGAACACTCTCACCGATTCGTCCACATGTATTTATGCCCAACACCCAACTTATGCGGTTGGCTTTGAGGACATCACTCCTACACATGAACATTCCAGTACCTTGGATATTGTTTTAACTGAAGGAGGGATTATTGAAGGGGTTGTTAAACTTCTCGGTGAGCCCATTCCTAATACATTTATTATGGCATTGGATGAATCAGGGAAGAATATTGAAATTGAGAATAGTCAGACGGATAAAGAGGGACACTATCGAATTACACGCTTAGCTCCGGGTGACTATACGGTATACACCAACATCAATGACTTTAGTAGAACCATAAAGGTTTTCGCTGAAGTGGCGGATGGCATGGTTACTGATGCGGATATTCTATTTGATGACTCACAACATTCTCTATCCGGGTTAATCACATTGAATGGTGAAACGCCTTGGTCATTGACCGTACAGGCAAATGTTCAATCCACAACAGGACTGGAAACTACCAGCGTTCGGGCTAAAGATTCCAGTACGTATACAATTGAAAACCTTCCTGCTGGTGAAGCCGAAATTAACGTATATGCCTCACTTCGTGATGGTTCTCGAGCGAAAAGCACATTCACATTAACCATTGAAGAAGGCAACTATACGCAGGATCTGCAATTAATTAGTGAATAAACTCTATCCTGTTTGGGTTCAAATTATAGTAACCTTAAAGGAACTCAACTTACATGAATGTTTTTATGGATGGTTTAATGGCGGCTCCATTATGGGTGCAGCTCTGGGTATTGTGGCTAATTATTGTTAATTCAGCATCTTTTGTATTCTTAAAACACGCTGAGGGTAAAGTGATAGCTACCGTATGGGTACTCAATGGAATCAGCATGATGGCTGCAGCAGAATTACTTGGTTATAATCGTCTATTGGGGGCTGTGCATGTGGTGTGGTGGACACCATTAGTGGTGTATTTATTTCGGTGCAAATCGGATCTGGATACTTCGACGTGGTTCGGGCGTTGGGTGATGGTGCTTCTATGCACAAACATCGCGTCGTTGATCATCGACTATGTGGATGTCATTCGCTATGCCCTCGGAGATCGCGCTTAGTCGCTTTGTTCCTGAGCGTTTACTTGTACAGGTAAGGTTTGCACTAGTTGAGATTTCGGACTACCGATTGCGCCTTCAGCCACACGCACTACATGACCATCTTTAACTTCTAATCCGAGCTTTTCCCCAGTCACCGTTACATGCGACCAGGTGTTGAGCATCTCGTCGTCGGTCCACAATCCATACCGAATGCGCATCGAAGGATCAGTGACATTGGGATTGCTCTTGGAATTGTTCCACACAGCACGCACATGATATTTGGTTCCTTTGGGCACTGAAACCGGTTCTGCGAGTTCATAATTTGACTGCCAATTGAAATCATAGGTAGGTACATCAGTGATGAGTTTCTTCGAACCATCGGGCAAGATGGCTGTAGTGGTATACGCTGATCCACGCAAGTGCATATGAATCCCCGAAGACAATATATCAACAGGCTGCAATAAAGTTGCTTCCGTTTCTACAACGTATTCTTCTTCATTGGGAGCAATATCAAATTTAGAGTGATATGTGCCAATGGTGCGAATGACTTTATCGACTCGGCCTTGAGCGAATTGTACACCGAACATTATATGATCCGTAACAGGTTCCTTTTGGCCTACATAATGCACGGATATACCAATTTGGCATCCTTTGGGTAGCAGATACGCCGTACCTTCAGGATAACGATAGGGCCGTGCGCCGGGCAGGTAAGAACCAATGTAAGCCCCTCCTGTCATGACCGCTGTAACAATGCCTACATTATCTGTACGTTGGGGTTGGTATACCAAATTAGCATGATGCACCGATGCGCGTTCGGTCGGGCGAATTTCCCAGCCGCTAATATATAAATCTTCTTTAATATCGGTTACATAGTAAATAGTTTGATACGGAATTTCTTGATCATCGGCTGGAACCTCGAAATCGCGTTCGGGGTGAAAAATTAAATCGGGTTCACCCATGGCCCAGGTGTCGTGAAACTTCGGCACTTTGGGTAAATCACTGTCGTTGCCTTTCTCAGCTCCCTGCGTCACCCACTGCACAATTTTTTGCACTTCATCCTCACTCAGCGATCGGTCGTTCAAAAATTTTGTCTTACTCGAATCAGCGTGCCAAGGCGGCATGGTGCGATCATTTACTACACGACGAATGGAACGGGCCCATGGGCGAGTGCTTTCGTAATCGAGCAAACTGAATGGAGCGATCTCGCCAGGACGGTGACAATTGACACAGTTTTCATAAAAGATCGGCGCGATGTCTTTGCTAAAAGTTAAGTTTTCTTCAGCGTGTGAGACCGTTATGGCGAATAACGAAGCTAAGGTGATGATCAATTTCATATTCCAATTCCTTCATAAACTGTAATTACGAAACAAGCCTTATTATATAGATATTCCTATAGCTCAACACAAACAGGGCCGAATGGATCAAAAAAGGCCCACCGCTATAAACAGCGATGGGTCTTAAGCTTTATTTAATTAATGTTGAAATACTTAATGATTCCGGTCCAGGTTCGCAATAACAAGAGGACGCAGGTTCCACATCGGCTTTGGCCCATGCAACTTTTAATTTTTTGCTAAGCCTATTGGCTTTGCGTGTTTTATCTTCCGCGATTAAAGCATTGCGTAACCCTAAAAGTGCCCAACCGTTGTTACGGTTCCGCTCAAGATCCTCTCGATACACCTGCTCAGCTTCCGCATGGCGTCCATCGGACATGAGTAACGCCCCTAGGGCATGACGTACAGGTAACATCCATCCGGGAGGTTCATCGTACACCAACGCATCTTCCGCTTCGATCCCTTTACGCAAGGATACATAGGCTTCATCGCGCTTACCTTCACGCCAGAGTAATTCACCATGAATCATGGCTTGAGCAATCGGCAACACTGCACCTACTTTATTATTGAAGATATACCACTCTTCAGGCACTTTGGCCATGGCTGCATCGAAAGCATCCAATTCTTCTCGGGCTTGTTCTACACGACCCAAAGCAGAGTTGGATATTGAGCGGGCATAGTGATGGACCGCGCGGCTTACTAGTCGCCATTCTGGGTATTGCGGTTCTTGAAGTATCTCTTCCCATTTCCCAAATCGAATCATGACGTGAAGGGTGGTGGGCATGATGCCTTCGATGACCGGTGCAAAATTCTTGAGTGCTTCATCTTCGATGTCGGCTTCTAAATCACGTGCTGCTTTAAGCGCATCTTCGTAGCGTCCTGACATCATCGCTGCGTATGCCAAGAAGTGCAGATTGTGCGCGTAGTAGATGGTATACAGTGCAGGTTCGGGAGCCCGTTTAAAGTATGCCCTGTCAGACACAACCGCATCAGCATTGGCATCTACCGCGTTGGAGTATTGGCCAACGCGAATGTAAATGTGCGATGGCATGTGCACAAGGTGGCCCGATCCAGGTACCAAATCGCGTAATCGATCGGCTGCTTTAATCGCACGATCGGGATTGGTGGAAGCTTCAACAGCATGAATGTAAAAGTGGTTGGCTCCCGGGTGATTCGGTGTTCGTTTCATTACACCCTCGAGTACTTTAACTACTTCGGTTATGCGTCCTTTGGGATTACCATCTTTATCCCAGTAGTCCCAAGGTTGCAGATTCATCAGAGACTCTGCATACAGTGCACCGACATCTGAATCTTTAGAAAATTGTTTATACGCCTCTCCCATTGCTTGCGCATAGGCTTCATCAAGCGGTTTACGATCGTTTGGAATGGGTAGGGCATAGCGTTTATCCACAGCTTGGATTAATGCTTTTTCGGCGGGGCTCGCATTGGCCAACAGCGCTAACGCTTTATCAGCCGCTGCCCGTGCTTTGGTGGAACGCTCTTCATTCATCGCGGGATCGTTAATGTTAATGCCGTGTGCATAGGCAATTCCCCACCAAGGCATGGGTGCTTGTGGATCTTTTTCTGCAGCCATCTCAAAAGATCGTATGGCTTCATCATGGTTAAATCCATACATGAGCTGCATACCCTGATTGAACCACTCTTGAGCTTCATCCGTAGCCGTGTGTATTGGACGTTGGTAATTCCCAAAGCCTTCATACAGATTGGTTTGGGCAGTGGCGAATTGAGCTGCCCATAGAGCCAGCATCAATAGCACTGCAACGTTTTTAATTTTCATATTTCTATCTCCCTTTTTCTATCTACTTACATTGGTTTCAACCTATTTCATTAGGTAGTACCTAAACCTTTTATTCACTCTACCTACCTAAATAATTTTTCAATGAGGCTATAGCTGATTCGACAGGATCCATACTCCTGTAGGCTGTTGCATTGGCAATGGCACCGTCGAATAGTAACTCATACATATCCGCTAGAGCATCAGGATCTACATCGCTTAATTCAGAACGTTCATCTATATATTCTTTCCCCAACTGGCGAAAAAAGTCTCGTTCACGTGCCCTGTGTTTTTTAATCATTTCGAGAATACGTTCATCTTTTAACGGTATTTCCGAGACAACATTCTGAAAAGGGCATCCACGGTAGTCAGTTTCTATAAACCATGGACCCAAAATATGTAGAGGTCCATAGAAACGCTCCTCTGCTGTATCGTACTCGTCAATTTCTGCACAAAAATCAGCAAAGTCTCGTTTCGACATTTCAAACACATAGTCATGGATCAGCTCATCTTTAGAGGGAAAATGATCGTAAAAAGACGCTTTAGCTACAGCACTTTCCGATATAATCTGATTAATACCGGTAGCATGAAAGCCTTGTTTATAAAAAAGGTCACATGCGGTTTCAATGATGCGTTCTCTAGGTGATTTTTTAATTTTTGAATTTGTCATGACCGAGAGTATAAAACAGACAGACCAGTCTGTCAAGACTTTTTTACTCTACAGACCAAGCAATTCTTGGTATAAAGTGTTTTGGTGAGTATACTGGAGGTTGATTACAAGGCCTATTTATGGCCTTTGCATAGATTGGAGTGCTTGTGAGCGATACAGATTCTACAGACGAGACAGTGGACCCTACGGAGCAGAGCAATACAGAGGCCACTAGCAAATCAGCGAATTCCTCGGACTCTGACGATTCAAAAGCTGTGGAAAAGCCCGAAGATTCGCCTACTGAAAATGAAGAGACGCCCAAAGTCAAGAAGCCCTTGGGGATACGCTTGCTTAAAGTATGCCTTGTTTTGATTGTTCTCTTTTTCTTAGGGATTTGGGTGTTGCCGGTTGGATTGCGTTTGGGGGCTGAGTATTGGTTGCGCTCTCAAGGCCAAACCGATGCCGATATTGGTGACATTGATTTCAACCCTTTCACTGGACGCGTGGTTATCAAAACCTTGGATACATCTGGAGAACAAGGCGATGAACTCACAATGTCCGAAGCCGAAGTTCAGCTGCGCTATAGTGAATTGTTACATAAACGAATCTATGTAGAGAAGTTTAGTTTGAGTGATGTTGGTCTGGATGTGGTGATCAACGATAATGGATCGATGGTCATTGGCGGGTTACCGATTGTAACGCCTGAGGAAACTGAGGAAACTGAAGCGGAACCTTGGGGTTTTGGTTTAGGGGGTATTGAATTAAACAATGTTACCATTCGTTATAACGATTCGAAGTTAACTACGGATTTGATGGTAAATTCAATTTCCGTTGCGGAAATGAAAAGTTGGGAGCCGGAAGTACCCACAGCTTATTCCATGGCTTTGGTGGTTAACGAAAGTCCTGTACATCTCGCTGGTAACGCTTCGCCGTTTAAGACCGCTCCAGTTGTTGATATGACACTTTCAATTAAAGATTTGTCATTGAACTTTTTAGAACCGGTTTTGATGGATCAATTACAGTCATTGAATGGAGAGTTGACAACTGAATTAAAAAGTTCTATCAAAGTTGACCCTAGTAATGAATCGGTGGAATTAATCCTCATGGGTGATATTTCTCTCGATAGCCTGCAGTTGGCGATGGAGCCAAACACTATCAATCAGGGGGAAATACACTGGGACGGAAGCTTGACGGTCATGGGAAGTATGAATGCACCCAATGTTCGCATGGAGGGTACAACCTCATTGAATAATGGTTTATTCCTATTGGAATCGAATCGCTATCACATTAACCACGATACCTTGCGTTGGTCTGGTGTCGTGGATATAAAACAAGATCAATCCCCCTTACTCACATTGGCTGGAGCAATGAATACGCAAGGGTTTAAGGTCGCGGATCAGGAATTAACCAGCCAGCTTTTTTCCAGCAAGGAAGTGAACATTGATTTACCAAACTTTTCAATAGACTTAGATTCACAGGCAATGCAAGGCCATACAGATGTTGTGGTAAATGATAGCACCTTGAGTTTGGCGGCATTGAGTGCGGGTTCAATTCAGAGTGATGCTCTGTGGAATGGAAGCGTAGCGTTTTGGGATGGTGTACAAACCTCATTGAAGATCTTAACTTCCATAGAGGTAAATGACTTGGTGATCAATGATACTGACGAAGTAACAACTCAGATCGCTTGGTCTTCTTTGCACCTGGGTGCAGAACAGTTCACCATTGATTCCACTCCGCAGGATCAAATGTTCAACCTAGAAGGTGAATTAACTTTGGCCAACTCCATTGTCACTCCAGTGGATTCGCCTTATACCATTACGCAGTTACAAACGGATTGGCAAGGTTTCGTGACTGCAAATGAAATCGAAGAAGAAGTGATCTTACGTGCAGAAGGAAATATCAAGATTCAAGATACGAACGTTTCTGAAATTGATTCTGCCCGTACCCTTGCTGAAATTGCCTCGACGCAGGTGGACGGATTAATTTATGAAGGCCCTGATACAGTTCAGTTTGCATCTGCTAGCATAAGGCAGTTGGCTACGCTAGAACGTGGTGCTCAGGAATCCGCTCCCGAGGATGCGCTGGATCGCATAGCGCGTATCGAGGCGATTGATTTGTTGAATGTGAAATTGAATGCCAGGTCGTTGGACGCAGATCGCATCGTATTGACTTCGGTTTCGAGTTGGTTGGAGCGGGATAAAGCCGGTGCAATGGAAATGGCGACTTGGTTTGGAGTGGAGGACGGTGCTGAACCAGATGTGACTGCATCCACCGATGCAGCCGCTCCCACTGAAGGATTGCCTGAGGAAGAGGCCGAAGCCTTTAGTCTTCGCATCGGACAGTTTGATTTACAGGGTACAAACACCGTGATCTTCCGAGATACGAGCGTGGATCCTTCAGTGCGTATTGATCTCAATGAAGTGTTGGTATCGATGGGTGATTTAAATACGGGCACCCCGGATACCTTGTCACCACTTAAGGTGTCGGCGAAATTGGGTAAGTATTCTTCTATCAACAGCGAAGGAAAAGTGGCGCCTTTGGCGGACAATCTTTCGGCTAATATGAAAACGAGTATTAAACAAATTGATTTGTCACCACTCACACCTTACTCGGAGCGTTTTATTGGTTATCGCCTGAAAAGTGGGGTATTTAATGGCGATTTCGACGTAAACATTGAACAGGGCGCACTGGATACAAAGAACGACATAGTACTCAATCAGTTGGCTTTGGAGCGATTGAGCGCGGATGAGAAAGATGGATTTGCTGAGCAGGTGGGGTACTCGGTGAATACAGCCTTGTCGTTGTTGCGTGATAACAATGGGGACATTGAGTTATCCATACCGGTTGCAGGTTCGTTGGATGATCCCGATATCAGTATTGCGGATATCGTACAAACGGCCACGTTCAATGCCGTTAAGGGCAGTGTCTTGGTGGTGTTTAAACCGTTGGGTGCGATATTTGATAAATCGAACTTCTTGAAGTTTGACCCATTGACCTTTGAGGTGGGGTCGGCTGATTTACCAGACGATGTGCGTAAGAAACTCACAGATGTAAGTAAGTTGCTAAAGAATAAACCAGGGATTCGATTGACTTTATGCGGGGTAACTACTACTGCGGATGCTGATTTCTTATTGAAGAATAAGATTGCAGAGTTACCACCACCACCTGAAGAACCTGTGAAGGAAGTCACCATTGAAGAAGTCTTTCTTGGAAATCCTGAAAAGCCTGCGGAGGACGCAAGTGAAGAGACCGAAGAAGAAACAGTGATGGAAACCATCGAATTGACGGACGAGGAATTATTGGTTTTATCTCAACAGCGCGGCGAAGCAGTGAAGGATTTCTTGGTTAAAGAGGGCGGTGTAGACCCTGAGCGACTTATTCTTTGCTCACCAGGGGTGGACAAAGAAGAAGACGCGAAACCTCGGGTGGACTTTAGTTTGTAACTAAAATGAATCCTTTCCGTCGGTTAACCATTCCAGATTAAATTTAGCTACGCAGAGGTTCGCGCTATTGTGGTGGTGTTTATCGAAAGACCCACGTTCATAAAAACAGTAGATAAATCCATCGGGTCCCATGGCAAGATCGCTGTATCCACTACGGCCCGGTTCCAATGCTTTCACTACAGACCAATTTTCGGTTTCATCGTAACTGAGTTTTAAGGTGACGTTTTTTCGCTCGCGCCCATCGGGGTTGTGTGGATTTACAAATAAAATTCGGTTTTTATCGCCATCACTTTCTTTGCTTAGGCGCAATATGTTGGCCATACAAATGGATTCCGGCAATTCGTCGTCTTGAGTAATGGGTGTCCATTGATCTGCACCGTTTGGACTTGTGGTGATAGCGCGGTAGCGACTTTTATTTTTTCGATCAAATGTCTCATGGCGAATGTTAAGCATGACACGGCCATCAGCTAATTCGACAGCAACGGTTTCGCTGGGATTCACCAACTCTGGATGATTCACCACGATTTCACCGCGTTGCCAAGTTTTTCCTTCATCATCACTAAAAATCGTCGATACAGCTGAGGGGCGGTGCGCTCCACCGCCAGTACCTGTCGACATCCAAACAGGAATGAGCAAACGACCATTACTCAGCTTAATTCCATGTCCAGGGCCGGTTGCTATAACTTTCCAGGGATACTCAGGTTTAAATTTTTCGAACACTTCGGTGATGTCTACTGCTTCACTAA
Organism: uncultured bacterium; assembly: GCA_938082445.1. GTDB lineage: Bacteria > Hydrogenedentota > Hydrogenedentia > Hydrogenedentales > DTSJ01. Next base: position 23,567 of record CALLLL010000168.1, on the reverse strand, counting down.
AGGTTTCCCCATCATCTTCGCTGCGCATGTAGTAACAACGAGCATATTCTATGCAGTAAATAAAATGGACCGTTCCGGTTTCGTTATCAACAATAGGCACAGCATTATTAACGGTTAATTCTTCAGCACCGTCGTATCCATGATCCAAGGCAATGGAATTGATCTCGGGATTTTCAGGGGGCGTGATAATGTTGCGCGCCGCCGACCATGTTTTACCGCCGTCGGTACTGCGCCGCATCAAAATATCCATCTTAGCCCAATCAGCACCGGCACGCTGTTCAGGCAACATTCGTGCCTCACAAAAAGTGAGAATCGTCCCTTTGGGGGTTACGGCTATGGCGGGAATACGGTATACATCGTAACCGCCTTCATGTGCCGTAAAAATATTCGTTTTCTCTAGAATAGGCTCAGCAAATGCTATACGCACCAAGCATAGAATGAAACTAAAAAATAATAATTGAGTTTTCATAATGACTCCTTTGAAATTAGGAGTCTAGTATAGCACTATGCCATAAAACGTGCGAGTTCACTGGCAGATTCTCGAGCAGAATCTAAAAGAGGCGCAATGTCTTCTTCATCAATATGCGCTTGAAGCACTGTTTTGAATTGCTCCAAACTTTGTTCCGAAGTAGATAGATTTGCAACCAAGCTTACCGGTAGTGGGCAATCATAGTCGTCATCATCTGGCCTGTGATGCCCTCCAATGGCTGAAGCCAATCCTTCGGGCAAATCCCATTCATTGGCAATCCAAGTAGCGACCTGAGCATGATCAAATCCAAATTTTTCGCGCTCCTGATCACAAATCGTTGCATCACCCGCATGCCAAGCATCAATGATGGGCAAATAGTCATCCTGTCGTTGACTCAATAAAAATGGAATAGCAAAATCTTGTAAAAACCCCGCAGTAAAACAAACCATTTTTTGTGCGGGACACAGTTTAGTCGAGATATCCCGAGCCAATACACCTCGCAATGCAGAGGTTTTCCAAAAGTCTTCGGAGCTTAATTTATCGTGAGTACAAGGTGGCACACCTTTTCTCAAAGTGGCGGACATTACCAAACTTTCAAGCTGTGATAATCCTACTAGGGCGATGGCTTGGGATACACTGCGAATTTCATGACTGGGCGTAAAGGCTGCCGAATTTGCAAGTCCCAATAGCTTCACCGATAAACCTGGATCCAATTCGAGCACCTCGGCAATATCGCTAGCCGTTGAATCAAGGTCCCGTATTAAGCGCAAGAGTTCGATGTCTGCTTTGGAGAACGAAGGCAATGTAAAATCACCCAAGGCTCCTTTAAGTTCTTTGGCGGGGTCGGTCTTTTTTTTACTAAGAAATGAAAACATTATTCTGCGCGTCTTCCCATTTTTTGGGCAAAGATACTGAGCATACCACCCAGACCTATATACCCGAATAAGGCTTCAGATATGGCCAGTATTTGAGCCGCTGTAGAGGCGGGCAACACATCACCATACCCTAAAGTCGTTAGAGTGACAATACTGTAATACATCGAACTGAAAGGTGTTTGATAATCACCGTAGTCAATATCCACAAAGGTATAGGCGACACCATAAGCCACTATCAATGCAAAAATGCACACGGTCCATCGCAATAAACTGCGGCCGCAGTCGGAGGTAATCCACCAGATCCAATACAGAAATTCGGTGTATTTACTTTGCTTACGAAATTCGTAGAGGTAATTTTCGTCCATGATGTGACGACGAACGAGATAGGCGCCATGCAAATCGATATCGACTACTTTTACTCCGATCCAGTTGGTGGTTTTGTAGCCTTGGATACCGGCTAATTTGCACCCGTGTAAATCGGTTAAATGAAAATTTGCTCTATCAAGTTGTGCATCTTCGAGATCGCAATGGCGTAAATTCGCATGAACAAATTCGGCTGCAGTGAGGTTGGCTCCACGCAGTCGCCCGCCTTCCAAGTTTGCTCCACCGAAAATAGCATCCGTGAAATTGGCCTCGCTAAAAGAACTATTTTTTAATTGTGCACCGACCGCGTTAACTTCGGATAAATCGGCACGAGCAAAACCACAGTTTTCACCTTGGGCTTCAGCCAAATCGGCTTTAACTAGCGAAGCATCCAAAAACTCTGTGCCGGAAATATTGGTGTTACAAAGTTTGGTCCCTGTTAAATTAGCGCTAGAAAAGTTGGTGTTGGATAGATTGGACCCAGAGAGATCGGCATTGCTCAAATCCCAGCCAGCTAAATTCAGATTGGATAAATCTCGTTCTGCAATCACTGCGCCTCTAAGGGCTTCTGTACCGTTCGCATCCAGATCGACTTTTAAGCCTTCCAGTCGCTGTTTCAGTGCTTCGATACTATCGTTATGTTGGGATATTTCAGCCATAGTCCCCCTACGAATTATGGGCGTGAATGATCTACAGTGCTATGCTGCACATTTAGACAAAATCCAGTCTACTCCCACTGATTATTCAATTGCAAATAGTGGGTTATTCCTTGGCAACTTTTTCCTCTTTCAACTCTTTAATGCGTACATTGCGATACCATACGCGTTTGGCTTCATCTTGGAAACCTATATGACCCTCCATAGGGCGATCTTTCATAGCCGATTTATCCAGCTGTAAATCAATAATTTTTTCACCATTTAACACTACAGTGAGGTGATTTCCTTTACAGGTAATGATATATCGATTCCATTCTCCTGCAGGTTTAGCCATATTTTTGGAGGGGCCTTGTGTACGAATAACGCCTCCGCAATCATGATGACCAGGATTTTCCAATCCATGGGTATCTAGAATTTGCACTTCAATTCCCTTTTCAACGGGCTCCAAGGGGTCATCGACTCTAAAGAAAACACCTGAATTACCTTTGGCCAATATTTTAAATTCAAGATCTATCACAAAGTCTTTGTACTTGCGCTTAGTCATGATATACGCATCAAAGCGTTGCCACCCATGCTCGCCTGGACGTGGATGCAGGGTCAATATATTGCCATCCTCAATCACCCAATTCCCCGTAGTTTTCCAACCATCCAAGTTTTTTCCGTTAAACATGGGCGTGAATCCATCTTTGTCCATCTTTTGGGACTCAGCTTGTGATTGACTAGCACATACTATAATCATCAACGCTATAAACCACGTATATTTCTTCATAGACTAATTCTCCTTTCCTCCATCATGAAGGATTGATAAAATGACTTCAACCTTATCGGGCTGTCTCCACATAAAGCAACATGGGACTCAACGGCTCTATCTCAAAAACATCCGAAACGATAGCATCATCAAAAAGATTGACTACCCGATTTATCCCGCTTGGGGCCGTAAGTTGCACCGGCAATTCATGAGTTCCGTAATGTACTAAGTTAACCAAATAACCCTGTTTATAGGGTACAGAACGATATTCCACTCCAGGTACATGTTGACCATTTTGGTTACTTACACGAATGGGCCGTGCAACCTCCAAGTCATTCATAAGCGTTTCGCCTAACTTTTGATACTCATCAACGGTCATGCTTTTTCGATAGAGTACTCGGCCTTTTCCATACCTTGTGATGCTACTTTTCGCTTGAAGAAATTGAGGTCGTGTCCGTGAAAGACCGTACTCATCAGAGTTAAAGGAATCACCTACTACTACAATGGTGCCACCTTGTTTCACATAGGTATCAATGTTGTTGACTAGTTCATCCGATATGCGCATGGCTTCTGGAACTATGATTGCCCCAAAGTTGGATAAGGCCCCTTCCTTAACTTGATGCTCTGTAACAAAGCTCACAGGTGCCCCTAGAAAGTGTAGTCCCTCGAAGGCTCCTTTCATCGCATTCAAATACGTTTCTGCGAAAGGAATGGATGAGGGTACTACAAGCAAAGCAATCTTCGATTCTGCTTGCTGCAATGCAACAATCTCTTCGCTAAGACGAAGCAAATCCAAACCGACAGTGCCTAAGGCATGGGTACAATTCGCGCGGGTCATAATATTATCCTCCAGCGATGCACCATCATCTTCTTCCCATACCCAAGTCGTTGTGGCTCCTTGTCCGTGAATGGCGCCTTGCCAATAAACTGTACGTATATGACGACCCGCCACCCAAATAGGGGTGTCATCTTCGATGGGGTGGTTTTCACTGTTAAATAAGGGCTTTGAGGGCGCAACACTGCGTTGGAAATCATAATACATCGCTTGACGCCACCAATTCGTAGCATAATCTCCACTAATTGATTTGTCGTGTTGGGTCCAGCTTCGATAGTAGGACCAGTTGTCATTTCCGGCGATATCGGTTGCATCTGTCCAGCGTTCGTGATCAATCCCCGTTGCAAACGTTGGGTAGGAATCAAAAAGATTCCCTTGCACTTTCGAGTGTACAGGAGTATCGGAATCGAGTTCACGCAAGGTGTCCATCACCCAATGGTGGGCTTTGCTAAAACGGTCATGATTAAAGCGGTACCATTCATACAACAAAGGTTCTTGGGCTGCTGCGCCAGAAGCCAAGTTTGGTTTCTCCCCGCGGGTAATTACACTAAGTATACCGTCGGGTAAGGGAATGCTTTCAAATGAAGTAAACGTTGACCCGTGACGTTTATTTAAAGTTTCAATCGTAGTATGTTTTTCTTTTAACCACGTTTGAAATTTAGTATGGGAGAACTCTGAGTAGTCAGCATAGCCGGGTTCATTAAACAAGCAATAACTAAAGAGTGCAGGGTGATCGGCTATGCGCGGAACAAGTGCGGTTAAATATTTTTTTAGAATATCTTGTGCTTTGGGGTGATCAATTTTGTACTTTAAAAAGTTAGTGGTTTCACACATGAGTTCCGGTTATTTCTCGGTAGCCCAGCGTGGCCAACCGTGCGGCTCAATGAGCAGATCGATCGCGACATTGTGTTTTGCTGCATTGTCTAAAGTAGCAATAAGATCTTGAATAACTTGCTCATTAATATCGGTTTCATTGGGAAGTACGGCGGACACGGAAACTACGATTTGGGCAATTTTAAAGCCGTAATCCTGGAATAAGGGGATGTCTTTTCGCACTTGACCAAAGTGTCCCATACCCACAAAAAACATGGGGTAATCATTTTGGTAGAAGGCGCCGTTTTTTATGTTTATTTCACCTGTTGTATATCGGGGAACAATATGTACAGAAGCATTTTTTATTACAATGTCCTTTGCTTCTTCCAAAGAACGGTTTACAGCGTTTCGTACCCAATCCACATTCCATTTAGCTCGATTCACAATGCGCAAACGAGTTGATGCTAAATCTTTCCGAGCATGGACATCCAACTGCTGTGCCATGGTTAATGTTACTTTTTGATAGGAAAGATCTAAATGTTGGTTTTCACCTGTACGAATAAAACTTTCTAAAGATTTAATGGGTTTCTGTAAATCTTGTAACTTAGCTTCTGTACGTCTCCGTATCTGTGAAATAACCTTTTCTTGGAATACATTTTCCGCTTTTTTGATTGATTCCAGATAAGCGTTTGCATTACCTTGAGCGAGTTGCTCAAAAGCCAATCCATCCAATGCTTGATTAATCCCTTTTATCCATTTCTTGGAACCTTTGTCGCTTTGCACCATTGAAATTGCCAATTTCACTTCATCTAAAAAAGCAACTGTGTTGGGTAAAATTGCCAATGATGCGCTGGATTCCAATGCAGCGCCTTTAAGCACCCCCCAACCTGGACGGTTTATTCCGCGAATGGCTACAAGATAACGATCCCCGGGTTGTGCGGCATCGGAGAGGATAACCCGGCCATCGGCCCAATCAAAGTTTTCTTGTTTAAGCTCTCCATTGACATAAATCGCGCCGCCGTTATCGACATTCATGCGTAATACCAGCTGAGCTCCTTTGGCCGGAACCCCTCCGACTTGCTCCGGTACCTCAATCCAACGTCTAAACCAACAAATCGAGTGCGGAGGTTCCCATTCGAAGCCAATATCCACACTGGGCCATGCGGAATCATCGAAATGTACCTCAGCCATGGCCGAATCATCCCCTATATGAGCTTTCCATCCATGGAGATCAGTCTGGAATCGCTGTTCTAACTGGTCAATGCGTGATTGTAATTCGAGCATTCCAGAAGCCGATACAAGCGGAATATACCCTAAACTGAGTACTAGTGTGAGCAGAACCTTAACTAGATTTGTCCTATGATGAGATATTGTTGGCATGTTCTTATAATGACGCATTTCGGGTGAAACTTCAATCCACAATATGCTCGAAAAAGCTAGACAGATTAAGAAGTCCCTGATAGTATGTACGCGTAGTTTTGATCCATGTTTGTCGTTTAGCCTTCCACCCCGAGGTAAGCACAATGCATACAAACGAGACCAAAACCCTTCTTATTCTGCGTCACGCCAAATCCAGTTGGAAACATCCAGAGTGCAGCGACCATGAACGCCCCTTAAATGGCCGCGGTAAAAAAGATGCTCCTAGGATGGGCACATTGATTGCTGAGCAAAACCTCATACCACAAGCGATACTGGCCTCAACTGCTGAGCGCACACGCTTGACCTCAGAAGCGTTTGCAAAGGCTGCAGGCTATCAGGGTCCCATCGAGTTTTATGAGCAGCTTTATGGTGGAGATGCTGCAGCGTATTTATCCGTAGCGAAATCAGTTTCAGATCAAATCCAGTGTTTGATGCTGGTTGGACACAATCCAACATGTGAAGAGCTTATCGAAGTCTTGGCTGATTGCTATGATCTGATGCCTACTGCAGCGTTAGCAGTAATTGACCTACCCATTGACACATGGAGTGACCTATCTGTCTCCACCAAAGGCACCTTGCGGGAGCTATGGATTCCTAAAGAGCTGGAACCCGCTTAATCACAGTCCACTTCCTTACCCCTCATTCCAAAAGAATTAACTCCCCTGCTGGTATGTAATGTATGCTTGCTGGGGTTTTCAAGTTGAGCAATCGTTTTTTGGGATGATAAAATACAGGGTCTGATGTGATTAATGAGCACATTAGTAATTTAAGCACCTTTATAAACCTTAATTGAACGGGAGAACGTTAATCATGATTCATGCTGAAGGACTTACCATGCATTATGGTCCTGTTAAAGCACTCAATGATGTGTCTTTTACAGTGAATGAAGGCGAAATTGTCGCCTTGCTGGGCCCCAACGGTGCCGGCAAATCGACTACCATGAAAATCTTAACCACTTATCTTCACCCTACCGCAGGGCGTGCATCCATTGCCGGTTGTGACATTTTGGACCAACCACTTCAAGCGCGCTCACACATTGGTTATTTACCGGAAAACTTACCGCTCTACATGGATACGGAAGTGAGAAGTTACTTAAAATTTGTAGGTGAAGCACGCGGATTACGTGGCACAAAACTTAAAGAACGTATAGAAAAAGTTGTAGAAGAATGTGCGCTAACCCCTATGTATCGCAAGCCCATACGTGAATTGTCCAAAGGCTACAAACAACGCACCGGTTTGGCTCAGGCCTTAATACATGATCCAAGTGTTGTCATTTTAGATGAACCAACCTCTGGTCTTGACCCCCACCAAATTTTAGAAATTCGTGCGTTGATTCGTCGATTGGCTCAAGGTAAAACCGTTTTATTATCGACACATATATTGCAAGAAGTAGAAGCTTCAGCCGATCGTGTAGTAATCATTAACCGTGGCGATTTAATTGCCGACGGTACGCCAAAGGAACTAAAAGCTCAGGCCAGTGATAGCGACCGCGTCCGAATTGGCGTAAAAGGAAACCCCAAAAGTATTGAACGTGTTCTTTCCGGAGTTAGTGGGGTTAGTAAAGTTCAACCATTGGATGAAGATGAAGGGTATGCCCACTTCACTATTTTTGGAAAGACCGATTCGAAACTATGGAAATCTCTTAGCCAAACCGCACGGGACCAAAAATGGGAACTAAAAGAGTTGGTCAATGAACCTTTAAGCTTGGAAGAAACCTTTTTGGCCTTAACGGATAAAGTCGGGAAAGGAGGTGTGTCATGAAGCATGTCATCACAATAGCTAAACGCGAATTAAGTGCATATTTCACCTCACCCATTGGCTATATTTTCATGATGGTATTTGTCACCATCAGTGTAGGGCTTTTTATCACACCCTTTTTCTCATCTCCCGTGGCTGATATGCGCACATACTTTTCCAGCCTACCGCTGATGCTGTGTATTTTCATTCCAGCCATTACCATGCGATCTTGGGCACAGGAACGCAGTGAAAATACCTGGGAAATGCTCCTGACTTTCCCCATGAAGGCATGGCAGCTAACGCTGGGCAAGTTCGTAGCCAGTATAGTTTTTCTGAGTTTAGCCTTAGCGGCTACAGCAACTATCCCAGTCATGCTAAAAGTATTGGGCGAACCCGATATGGGCGTGATTGCATCGTCTTATTTAGGGACGCTATTGCTTGGTGGATACTTTATGTCCATGGGCATATTCTTTTCTGGCTTCTTTAAAGATCAGATACTTTCCTTCATCATTACACTACTGGCCTGTTTCACAATGTTCATGCTTGGCACCCATTTCTGCGCAACGTATATAGACGGCGTTGCTCCAGGGCTGGGCACAACCCTGAGTGAAATTCTTGGGTTCACAGGACATTTCACACCCTTTACACGAGGGGTCATTGAATTGGCTGATGTGATATTCTTTTGCGCATGGACAATCATCTTTCTGCTATTGAACATCCTGTATATAGACGGCCGTTCTCGCCCCAAGTCCCGCATGATTTTTTCTACAGCCTTATGTTGTGCAGTTGCAATTGGACTGATGGGTAACTGGCTTGTTTCCGATATCAGTTTAAAACGTATCGATATAACGGAAGATAAAATATTTACTGTCTCGCAAGGCAGTAAAAATATCTTGAGCGAACTCGACACACCTGTGCAAATCAAACTCTACATATCACCCAAGAAAGATATGCCCACCGGCATGACCACCATTGAGCAAGACCTTCGAGATAAGCTACAGGAACTACGGGTTGCGGCCAACGGAAACATTGAATTTTCGGTGATTAATTTGCAAGTTTCCGAAGTCATCGCCCTGCAAGAAGATCCCGAAGAGTCTGATGACAATGAAGATGAGAAATCGGAAGAAGACATCATTGAAAAGCGGCTACTCGACAAGGGTATACAGCCGTATACTGTTCAGGCCATGAGTAGTGATCAAATCACCAATAAGCTCATCTATTGCAGCTTGGGAATTGCCTATAAGGATAAAGAAGAAGAAATTATCCCTCAAATTCAACCGCAAGATTTAGACACACTTGAATATTCAATCGTTAGTACTATTTCTAAAATAGCGAGGGAAACCAAACCAAAGATTGCCTTGGTTGCACCCGTAGATCGAGTAGATATTCCATTCCAATTACGGCAGTTCTATGCCCAAACCGGCCAAGCTGTGCCCGATACCGAAGACCCTTATGACGGCCTTCAAGAGTTTCTGAATCATGAGGGGTATGAAGTAGAGCGCATAGAGTTAAATGAGGCAAGCCCATTACCTGAACTCTACGATACACTTATCGTTTTAAATCCACGTACGCTTAATGATCGGCAACGCTGGGAAATAAATCATGCCCTGGTTTCCGGCAAGTCTGTTATCTTAGCTGTGCAGCACTATAAATGGGATTACATACAGTCCCAAGGCAAAATGCGTATGAATATCCAAGAAGAAAAGCCCGGGATCAATTCATTGCTAGAAGCCTATGGTTTGCACGTAGATACTGATCTCTTAATGGATGTGAATAATGTGTCACTCAATATGCAGTTGGGAAATAATCCATTGACGGGCATGCGTTCAATCGATTCTCCCACACATATTTTGGTAAACAATACGTCGATGGATCAGAAAATCTCTATAACAAGTCGCCTGTCCACTATTTTCTATTTGTGGGGAACAGCCTTGGTCTTAGATGAAGAGAAACTCTCAGAACTTGGCCTTGAAAATCACACCTTAGTAAGCACATCAGAACAAGCCTGGAAATCCCCTATGGGCGAAGGTTTATCCACCAGTATTTTCAACAATCCCAACACGAACGATGGGCCTTTCCCGTTGATAACCTTAGTCAAAGGTCAATTCCCGGATGCCTACGAGGGTCAAGAAGCTCCTCCATGGTCAGAATCTTCAACACCTATACCTGAAGAAGACGAAGAGGAAACACCTGAAGCTATGAACACTAAAGCGCCCGGTCAATTAATTTTAATGGGGTGTTCACAATTGTTTCGCCGAGATTTTATGCAAGCTGGTAACTTGGATCTATTCATTAACAGTATCGATGCCATCACATTGGGAGACGATTTAGTAAATGTACGAAGTCGAAAACCATTGGATCGGGTCATCGATTTACCCAGCACACGTACCAGAAGTATCTGGAAAATGGTGAACTATGGATTGGCGAATGGCATTATCGCTTTGATTGGTATTGTCGGAGCAATTCTACGCCGCCGCTCACGAAATGCCTACACCCTTTCTCACATGAATGCTCAAAAAGATTAAAAGATTTAGGAGTTTCCCCCATGAAAGTTAAATTATTAATTCCAATTATAATCGTCTGTGTTGCACTGGCTGCAATGGTGATTTTGAAGCGCACGAATGAACCCACTGTCACTCTTCAAGAGCAAACAAATTTGGTTCCTTTAGTCGATGAATCCATCGATTTAACACAAGTAACTCGTCTAGAGTTTTTTGCCGGTGTCTCACCCCACCAACGCGTGGTCATGGTTCTGGAAGACGGGAATTGGATCATGCAATCTTACTATAATGCACCCGTTTTACCCAGTCGACCCAACCTTATTATTTCGTCTTTGGCTGATTTCAAGGGCGAATTTCGCGCAACGGCCACTGAAGAACAATTGGCCGATTATGATCTAAGTAACAATCGCGCATTCCACATTCGTGGAGTCAATAATGATAGTAACACTGAAATTTTCCACGTCTTAGGAGGAAAAACTATCAAATCCACCAATCTTTTAATGCGCAATGCTAATTCCAATAACGTATATTTAATCAATCACAACCTTCGACTAGGTGCCTTTCTAGGTACCGATGATTATGATGAACTACCAAGCCCCTCGCCTTGGCTGGATAAAGCTATAGTAGTTGAGCCCGATGCTGAATTTACCAAGTTTGAGCTCACCATGCCTGACAAACCAATGGTTTTTGAAAAACAGACCGTGGATGGAGATATTAAATGGACCGTTACGCAGGGTGGCCTTGAAGAAGAATTACAAAGCGAAGTCATTGATACCTTATCTTCACGATTAAAAAACCTCATCGCTTTCCAAATTGTCTCCCCTAATAAGAAAGAAATCTGGGGGCTAGATAAACCCGAATACCGCTTAATCGCTCATCGTGAAAATGGGGAGCCCATAGAACTCGTTGTATCGCACCCTTCACCCTCTGGGCCTGCGTACCTCCAACGCATAGATAATGACAATCAACAGTATTATGCTTTCACTGTGAATAAATTTTTTGGGCTATTCCCAAAGGGACAATCAATATACTCACTCCCAAAAGTTCAACTGGATGCTGCTCCAATTAAAACGATCGCTTATTCTACCCCAGATGAATCAATCGAACTGAATTGGATAGATGATGAATGGGTTCTTAAGGGTGCCGAAAAAGACGAGAAGCCTATTCAAAGTAAAGTACAGCGTATGGCCAAGGCTTTAGCCTCCTGGGAAGCAACAGACTTTGCAGCCTATGACACTGATTCTGGCTTATCGTCCCCTCAATATTCCGTAGTGTTTTCAACTAAATCTGAGAAATATTCTATAAAATTGGGCAATGAATCATTGCACATTAAAGGGCGTTATGCTCAACTGGATGACCACCAATACATATTGGCAATGGATAACAAGGATATAGATAAAATCTTTCTCAGTAAAGAAGATTTACTCAATGAAAATACCGTTGCTCCAACCCCTCCGAACACTTCTATCCCAAACTTAGGGCAAGCACTAAAAGCACATGGGCCTGGTGATGGACACAATCATCCTCACTAATGCGAATATTTTCGTTTAGAGAGTGTATACTTATTCATAAGAAGCGTTCGTTTAAGTAAATCAAGGAGATGCGACATGATGTATGGTGGTGGTTTAGAGAGTAGTTCAACAACCCGTGTCCAATCCGGCAGTACGGTCGATTCTGCCTTGCGCCTAAAAGTGCGAGGGCTGGAAAAAAGCTGGCTAAACTGGAACTTAAGAATCAGGTACTTTGGGAGCTGGTCAGAGATGCATTAAAAATTACCGATGCCGATTTACGCGCGCGAATGAAAGAGATTGATCTACGTGATGGTGTCGAAGATGGCGCCATTACCACCGTGCCCTTACAATGCCCACAATGCAACCGAGTTTCGTCCTCACAGCACTGGAAGTGTATGTATTGTGGAATGGACTTTGAAGAAGGCTGCTATTAAGAAGACAAGTTTTTTATAAGGACGGTTAATTCACCACGCTGACGATCACTCAATCCCGATTGGTAGACATTTAATATTTTTGTATACTCCAATCGAGCCGCTTCTTTTTGACCAGAGACCCGTAGGGTGTCCGCATAAGCTAAAGATGGAATAAAAGGGCGGTTGCTCATCGCACGAAATTGCTCCAGTGCCAAATCGTACTGTCCCGAATTTCGCAAACTTATCCCATATCGGTAGTGGGCCATGGAATTAAGGTTACTACTAGGATCAGCAACCAATGCTTCAAATATTCCTATTGCCGCAGACCATTGTCGCCCAGCACTTAACACACATGCCAGTTTAACCCGGTCTTCATCCAATAGTTGTTTAGACTGAGAAGCCAACTCGGTTAATGCTTTTTCTGATTTATTCAGTTCCGCATATAATTCAGTAGCAGAATAAAATGAATTCAACGCTTGAGTATAAAGCCCCTCCTCTATTCTTAGCTCACCCAATGCAGAATACGCTTCTACAATACCAAAGGGTAATGATGTTTGTAAGTCAGCTGTTTTAGGCATTGCTGCGTATTGTTTTGTATAAAGGCTTATCGCATGTTGATACGTTTCAATCGCTTGATCTTTTTGCCCCAATTGTCGATGTGCTTTTCCTTTGGCCAACCAATGTTTAGCTATCGAGGGCTGTAATTTAGTTAATTGCGAAGAGGCCTCTAAAGCAATCTCCGGCTGCCCTGTTTCATTGGCTGTATAAGCCAATAACGCTTCGATGGAAGCATGAGGCTTCAATGCATCTCGCCGAGCGCTCAACAACAGCTTCATTGCATCCTGCTTTTTACCATCATTGGCCAACAGTAACCCTTGAAGATAGTTTACCTCCACATGCCGAGGAACCAATGCATCCACTTGCTCCGTCAATGAAGCAGCCACTTTGATATCTTTCATTTGATACTTTAGTGTAGCTGCACGAATAAACCCCAACACAAAACTAGGTGCTCGAATCACACCTTGCTCCATCGCATCAATTGCTCCCTGTACATCGCCCCCTTCCTTTTTACCAACACCAATTGAATACCACCAATGATGACTGTATGGATACCATTGAGTAGCATTATTATAAAACCAAACAGTTTCTTTCCATTGCTTATTGGTGTGGCTTATACGCCCATTATGTGCGTATGTTTGCCCAATGGCATATGTGCTTGAGAAGATTAATTGTCCCCCTAATAAGACAATAAGTATTCCAGCAATTAACCAACGGGCAGATTTAGAAAGGGATTTCTCCATCAATACGAATATCTTCCTGTCACCAAGACACCTATGGTTTTCAAAATGATTTTAATGTCCAACCATAAAGACCAATTTTCAATATAGTAGGTATCCCAATTGAGCACTTCATCAAAGTTATAATTGTGTCCACGATTAACTTGCCACAAACCCGTGATACCGGGCGTTGTACCAAGCCTACGTTGGTGCTGCTCTTCGTATTTTGACACCTCACGTGGCAATGCGGGACGGGGCCCAACCAGGCTCATCTCGCCTTTGATCACATTCAGGAATTGAGGCAATTCATCAAGATTGGTACGACGAATAAATTTACCGATCCGAGTACACCGGGGATCATCTTTCATTTTAAAGAGATGGCCCTCAGCTTCGTTCTGATCCATAATCTCTTCAAGTTTTTCGTCCGCATCCAGATGCATGGAACGGAATTTATACATTTGGAAAGTACGGCCATGCTTTCCGACACGTACCTGATTAAAGATGACCGGACCAGGGCTTTCACGCTTAATAAGCAGCATAATAATGACCCACAAAGGGAAGGTTATCGCCAAAGCTATGGAACACAACACGATATCTTCTGTGCGTTTCAATACACGCGCGAATCCTTCAATGGCTATTTCGTTGATTTGGATAACAGGTTGACCCGCCAACTGATGCAATTGACGACCATGAGTCAACATGCCCTTTAAATCGAGAGATAGTTTCACTACCACATCGCGTTTGTGGCCTTCCATCACAAAGTCCATAAGCTCCATGCCCAACGAACTTGTATCGGTCACAATTATTTCATCAAGTTTATGTGAGTTAATAATCTCTAATATATTATCGGCTGTACCTAAATGAGTTGTTTCAGCATTGGCAGAAAACTCATCCCATCCAGCTTGATCACAAATAATGCCTTTAATTTCATACGGGCTACTTTTCAAAAGATTCATTTCTCTCAAAAATATAAACGACTGACTACCCGCTCCTTGTATGGCAATATTGCGTTTTCCAACCCCTCGCTTAAACATTAAGCTGCGGAAATACACCACCGTCATGTGTGAAGCACTAATCAAAACAATGTTAAAGAACCAATCCACAAGCGTTACGCCACGTGAATAATTAAATTCGCTATATTCAAACACACCGCGGTACATATCCCGCATAACAATTATGATGACTGTGCCCAAGGTAACCGCTTTGCAAAGTTTAAACAGTCGTGTCGATAACGATTCGGAATACACATCCGCATCATAGCTTCCGAAAAGGCTATAGGTAAACACACGCACAAATGGAGTGATCAATAAAATGGACTTATGCGGTTGAAAGAAGGTATCTGTACGAAAATAGTCCAACGATAAGTTTTCAGGTTGAATGTACAGGATGTACGCCGCCATGAATGCGATAATTGAAATACACACATCCATCAACACCAGGGGCAATACGCGTACAACTTGTCGGGCACTACTGTTCAAAGGGTAAACCGTCCTTCTCTACGATTGGATAATCAACATAATTTTAGGTGACACAACTTTATTTTACAAGTCTACACTCTATTTTACCATGTCCCAGCGATTATTTTGCATGAAGATCGGTACAAAGCTGTTCATAGGCATCGCATGCACGTTCCCAAGTATACTCTTCCGCCACGCGGGCTTGGGCCTTTAACCGACAATCTTCCAACCAGCCTTCCCCATTGAGGGCATCGGTAAAACACTCTTTGAGGCTATCATCGTCCAATTTAAAGCGCTGACCACACTCATCCATCACTTCAGCATTAAAGTTTACATCCAAATACGCAATGGCACACGAACAGGCCATCGCTTGAAGCAATATTGGATTCGTCCCTCCAACACTATGCCCATGAAGATACAGTAAACTATGATGCAGAATTGACTGTAAATGATTGGCATTATATATGCCCCCGAGAAAATGTACACCCAGAGGTGCCGAAGATTTCAGATTCCGGATATAATTACTTTCATAATTCGTATCTCCCACAATCACTAGGGGTAATTCGGTATCTACCATTGAATATGCCTGGAGTATTGCCTCTGTATGGTTTTCAGGTTCCAAGCGCGCAACAACTAAAAAATAATTGTGTGGTTGAAGACCATAGGCTTCGAGCGGGGTTGCATCCGTGCAGGGGTTCATTTCAGCGCCATACGATGCATAGACCGTCTCACGTTTCCAGGTTTGTCGATAAAAATCCGCTATCCCCTCAGAATCGGCAATCAATGCAGGGGCTAATTTACTGGCACACCAGGCACCAAAGCGAATAAACTTGCGGCCATACCATGGCCAACGACTTCGCTCCCAATCCAAACCATCCACATGAAGAGCAAAAGGGGTACCCAACAAACGAGGCATCCAACACAGCGGCCCATTAGCGGGATTCATAATGATTAGAACATCATAGCGATGAAATATGACATGCCACAATGCCATAAAAGAATGGCTCAACGTTTCAAGAGATTTTAATTTCACACACGACACATATACTTTGCGCATGCCTCGATATGAAGTCTCTTTACTATCCCCGTTACCATAGCGACAATATACGGTGACTTCATGACCGCGTTCGGCCAATCGTGCGCCAATTTCTTCAGTGGCTGTTTCAAAGCCCCCATATTGCGCAGGAATTCCACGACTGCCTATCATTGCTATCCGCATACACTTGTCCCGTTATCTCTAATCAACGAGCATGAGTATACCATATTGGTATTATAGTAATGGACGAGTCAAAAACCCTATCGACCTATGAAAACGAAACATCCAACGCTTCATAGAAGTTTTATCGTCGACAGGCAATACTCCCAACTCGCTATCTCCTTCGAATACTGCCGTACTGGCTATTGGCCACACATCTAAGGGAAGGTGCTGTGAAGTCCATTCTATTTTTTGATTGACATAAGCCAGTGGGATATCCCGGCTTTGTATCCGCCAACTATTACCCGGCAATAAAGACCGCTGAATACTTTCGGTTAATTCATGTGCAAAGGCTTCATCTTCCACCACAATGCCCAACTCGGTATTCAAATGAATGGAACGCGGATCGAGATTAAAAGAGCCTATATACGATGTGCCGCCATCAACAACCATACTCTTGGCATGGACAGAATACTTGTCGAAGTTGTCCATTTGATTACCTAATTGAGCCATAAAAACACCCAAGTCTTCCGGTATTGGTTTCATTTCATACACATTGATGCCTAAGCGCAAAGCATTGGGACGTGTACGAAATGCACCCGCATAGGCAGGCATATTTCCAGTGGATGCATAGCTATTGGTTATAAGATCAACTTTGACCTGAGAGGTGCGATCGCGTAGTTTACGAAATAAACGCTTGGTTCCTGCACCCATCACCATATAAGGCGATTGAATTAATACCGTTTCATCCGCATCCTTCATTATGTGAAATAAATCTTTAGCGCTTTGACTACCCGATTGTAGTCCAAAGAAACCAAACCCTTTGTTTTTACCCGGTGGGTCCACACTCATCCAAGCATTTTCAACCTTACGTAATCGTTTGGTAATGCTCATTTCGATCTGTTCACTATTGTTTAAATCGGCATACAACGTTTTCAGAAAAACATCGTTTGTTGGATTGGAAGCGGATTCCCAAATTGGCAAATTGGAATCCATCAACCCCTTTTGAACATCTTTTAATTCACGCTGAGGTATACTGCGGCGATAATCCCAGTACTCGTCAAACGACAATTGTAAGTCGGCCACCAAGGGACCTGTTACCAATACATCACGATCAAGATAATTGCGATCCGCTACATAATCAAAATAGTGATTGGAAATATTTCGCCCACCAGGTAGCGCAATTCGCCCATCCACAATCAACACTTTATTGTGCATACGTTGATTATGTGCACGAAAGGCCGTTACAAGGTGCGTCACATTTTCATGCGTCTTGGTATTTAAACGATTACGGTGAGGTCGATATCGACGTATCTCGAGATTGGGTGATACTTGCGCCAAAGACAGGGCTGTTTCTATAGAGTGATCCGTGTATAAATGGTCAGCCAAAAAACGTACCCGTACTCCGCGTTTGGCAGCATTCACACACGCTTGCATAAAAGCATTTCCGCATTCATCATTTTCCCAGATGAATGTTTGCACATCTACACTCGTCTGGGCTTGATTAATTAAATGGATGCGAAATAATAGGGCTTCATAGCCCTGATCCACAATACCCACACGATGAATCGAGTCCTCGTTTTGTGCGAATGCCTGTGAACATAGCGTACAGGCAATGAGCATATAAAAAAACACCCCCGCCCAATGTATTTTGAAGCGGGAGTGTTTTACTCGTTTAATAATGCGTATCATTTAGGGCGTTCGACCTCGTCTACAAAGGCTAAGGATTCATCCACAAGTATAGAACCCGTTTTTTCGCCTAGGCTGGTTCGGGATACATACTCATAGCGTTTAAAACTCATGTAATCTTCTTTGGTGAGTATATAGCCAAATGCATCGTTGGTCAATCCCAGTAAAAAATTATGTTCGCCGTGCATATTTTTCTTGAGGTAATATCCAATCTTTGGTAAGGCTTCACCGGGAATAGTTAACATTTGTGCATTGCCTAAATTGACTACATTGGTCAAAGTTGACAAGGTGTTGTCTTTGCTAACGTTATAATCCAAAGCCGCATTTTTTACAATTGCCAATAGAAGTGGGCTATCACAAGGGTAGATAATTTCTTTAGAGAATACACTCAAATTTGGATTCTCTTGCACAGGAGCATCTTTTACAATGCGCAGAGATTCTTCTGCAAGCAAATTTCCTATACGCAAACATTCTTCCCATGTATTGCTTTCATCACCATCATTTCCACGACGTGTATCGGCCGTTACCATACCGCCTTGAGCACCATTCATGAAAATACCTTGGCCACCGCCCAACTCTTCAATGCGATCATGCAATGGGCCAACCATATCAGGGCTTAAATACCCGGCTTTTGTGCCCAGCACTTCTGGATGAATTGCATAGTTCACGAGGGTGATAAAGGGCTTTCTTTTTTTATTGAGAAACTGGATGATATTGGCACGTGGATCATACAGCTGAGGTGCATAATAGTTGTAAGCAATTCCTTCAGCCGCTTCACCCGTAGCAATTTTTACCGATGCAGGCTTTAGCTTTTTTACCCCTTCTTCAATGGCCTTGGCTACCTCTGTACAAGCCCAATCAATATAATCTAAATCAGACCACGTACCGCCTTTTCCATCAGGGAATCCATAAATTTCAGGACCGCTGTGCGTGTGAGTAGACCCAATCATGATGTTGTTTCCGGGTACTGACTTCACACGGTCACGAACGCGATCTCCCAAAACACGCGGAAAGCCAATATAGGGAACCGTAACAATTGCTGCACGAGTATCGCCTTGTTCTACCACCAGTGCCCGAACTTCGAGTTTACCTCTATATCCTTTTGAAGGTGCAGGTTGACCCACACCACCCGAAATGGGCATCAACGTTTTTGGCGTTACATCACTGATGCCGAGTCCAGCTTTAAATTCAGCATGGGCTGGATGCACGATACACAACAATGCAACAATAGAAAAAATTGAAATAAATCGCTTCATGAGCAGACCTCTTAGAGTATATAAACACGTTAACGTTAACCAATTAATATACGATCTAATCATATACACTGTGTAGATATCAACATGAGCACTTAAACGAATGAGTCTAATTATAATTTATTAAAAAAACCTTGAATAAAGTTATGGCAATGGGAGTATAGTAGATGTTCAACATACATTTTAAAGGAGACACCATGAATATAAACGATCAGTCAAAATTAACCCAGGACAATGCAGGAAACTGCTGGATCTACGGGTGTGCCTCAGTTGTCGTCATAGGTATAGTCGGCGCCATTGTGGCTGTTTTTGGAATCAAATACGCATTTAATAAACTTATCGAAAATTATACAGACGATACGCCTATTGAATTGCCCACTATAGAAGTGAGTGAAGAAGAAAAGACTTCGACTCTTAACCGGATTGATACTTGGATGCAATCGTTTGACGGCGGTGAAGAGCCAGGCCCCTTGGAGCTTTCGCAACAAGATATTAATGTCATGATACAAAACAATCCTGAACTTTCAGATTTCAAAGACCGGTTATATGTCACGATTGAAGATTCTGAAATCAAAGGCCAAGTCAGTTTCCCCTTGGATGATATCGCAACCGAATTGGGCATGGATAGTCTAAAAGGGCGATATTTCAATGGCAGCCTCGGACTCGAGGTCCTGTTTGAAGATGGATACCTGGAAGTATATATGACAGACGGTAGTTTGAAAGGCGAAGCAATTCCTCAAGATCAATTGGATATGTTTGCCAATCAGAACTTTGCCGAACAATATAATCAAGATCCGCAAATGGATGAGGCATTCAAAAACCTTGAGTCCATTGTTATCGAAGATGGGAAGTTAATAATCACTCCCAAAGTTGCAGAAAGCACATCAGAAGCAGAAGTGGCAGAGCCCGAGTTCGGTGCACCACCAGAAGAAACAGAGGCCGCAGAAGAAGAATCCAGCATCCCTGATGCTGCATAATAATAAGTGACCTAACCAAAAATTCTACGTCGAAGGCGGTCAATGATACCGCCTTCGGCAATAGAAGGTACTTTTTCACAGCCTTCATGTAAGGCATGTTCAGTAGGCGCTGCGCGGTATTGGAATTGCAACACAGTTATATTATCATTCCCGCCTTCATCCATCGCCAAAGCCACCAATGACTCGTTGGATTTTTTAAGATCTTTTTGTTGAGACATGGCTTCATGGATTTCTGGATCATCCACCAAGCCACACAAACCATCGCTACACAGCATAATGCGATCTCCTTTACCAATGGTGACCGCATATAAATCGATTTCCACATCAGGTTTAATACCGATGGCTTTGGTAATAAGGTTTCGCATGGAATGGTTTTTCGCTTCTTCTTCAGAAATTAATCCGGCGCGTAATTGTTCCCAAACCATTGAATGATCTTCAGTAATCTGTTTCAACTCTTGATCTTCTTGATGCACATACACTCGACTATCCCCAACATGAGCGATATAGACAGAATCGCCGCGAACCACTGCTGCATCAACTGTCGTTCCCATGCCGTGTAATTCTGGATTTTCTTCAGCATCTTTATAGACTTGCTCATTGGCATAAGCCAAAGCCGCTTCCAGGGATTGAGGAATAGATTTTGAATCACCCTGATAGTATTTTTCCGCTAAGGACACAAGCGCTAAATTACTGGCATGTTCCCCCGCACTGGCTCCACCCATACCATCAGCCACCGCCAACAAGACCCCTAAATCAGCACGCACTTTTGGATCTGCAGGCACTTCTAAAAGGCAGGAGTCTTCGTTGTGTTCACGCTTTTTCCCCACATCGCTGACCAGATGGATCTGCACTGATTCATCGGACCATTCTTCTTCAAAGTTGCCTCCATCGGAAGGACCATGAAGCCGTGTTGAATTGTCTGACATACAATAATTATCCTAAAGCGAAAAAAGTGCTACAGGTGAAGTTTATGCGTAAACATAGTGTTAACAGCATTAACTCTACCCAGATTGGATAAGACGATTCAACTTTTCCTGTTTATTTATTGGTTAAAAGTTAAACGGTATATTCCTCGTGTTTAGCATCATACTGCGGTATAATAGATACTAGTGTACGACCAACTAAAGGGTTTTCCCATGATAGAAGTCGAAATATTGGGTGTCAGCGAAGGGCCACAACACCCCGTCGTTCTGTTACGCAACGAAGACCGAATATTGCCCATCGTAGTGGGAATCCCTGAGGCTCATGCCATCCAAGTAGGGATTCTGGATCAAAAACTAGGTCGCCCCATGACTCATGACCTAATCTGCAATATTCTGGCCGGATTCCATGGAGAAGTTGAATCACTCTGCATTTATAAACTGGAAAATGATACCTTTTTTGCCCATATCAACGTACATCAGCTCAGCGACAACGGCGATTTAATGCAAGTATTACGCATCGATGCCCGGCCCAGTGATGGTTTAGCCTTAGCCGTTCGGCAAAAATGTCCCATTTTCGTCGCTGAAGCCGTGATGAATAAAGCCGCCAAAGACGTTGAGATTCCTGATGACGATGATACAGACGAAGGCGATTCTTGGGGCAGCTAGTGTTTTATCGATTTACTATACCGCGTGACTATCCCGAATCCACCTGGATTGAATTGTGGAAACTCGAAACTAGTATTCATGTTTCATTTATAGAGCATTTTCAGACTTGGAAAAGCCTAAACAAAGGTTCTTTAGAGCAAGCTCTACGAGAATGTGTGAAAGACTGGAATGCCTATTACGGTGCCCATGGGGGCTATACACACATTTCCAGCTACAACCTTGATGAGTACTTGAAGGCTGAAATGAACGATATACTTCAATTTGTTGAAAGCCAAAGCCAATACGAGGGGATTCCCCTTCATGTGGAAGTATTTCAGAAGTGTGTAACACAAAATACCGATTTTGCCCAATATATAGAGGATTCTAAGAAACGTTCAGAAGAGTTTTTTGGCCAAGTAAAAGAATAAGTGCCTGTCCATTCGTCAACAATTTCTTGCGTAGACACTTTTTATTGTGATATAGTTTGCATCCTTTCGGGAGCTTATACATAATAAGCAACCTTTATGGGCGATTGGCTCAGTTGGTTAGAGCACCTCGTTTACACCGAGGGGGTCGTAGGTTCGAATCCTACATCGCCCACCATTTTAAACTATTGTGAATACGCACTTTAACGTATACCTGCCTTGTGGCAGTGCTGATTAAGTCATAACGGCAAAGGGATAATTATCCTTTTGCGACTTTGGAGAACAGCATGAAAGCCACAAAGAAAACTCGCATTCCCTCTCTACGCCATTGTAACAACAGGGGGTTCGTGTGCCTAAACGGTAAACGAATCTATCTAGGTAAATGGGGCGAACCCAACACTAAAGATGCTTATGAACGAACCATTGCTGAATGGTTAGCCAATAAGCAATCCCCCCAAGTTCCAAAAGAACTTATCACCATTGCCGAAGTCTATCGAGATTATTGGGTTCATTGCGAACAATACTATCGTAAGCCCGATGGTACTCCCACATCCGCACTCGACAATGTAAAACAAGCCTGTAAGCCTCTTCGAAAACTGTATCAACATACATTGGCTAAAGATTTCTCGCCTCTTGCACTGAGAGCAATCCGAGATTTATGGATAGAACGAGGTCTTAGCCGTAGGACAGTGAACGATTATACAACCATCGTAAAAAACTTTTTCAAATGGTCAGCATCCCACGAAAAAGTAGACATTGCGGTATACCATTCCATTGCAACAGTGGAAAACCTCAAAGCAGGCCGTAGTGATGCTAGGGAAACAGAGTCTATTAAGCCAGTACTAGAGAGCCATGTCGATGCTATAGAGCCTTTTGTATCCAGACAGGTCTGGACCTTGATTCAGCTTCAATTACTCACTGGTGCTAGAGCTGGTGAATTACTCAAGCTGAAAGCATGTAGCCTCAATGTCACGGGTACAATCTGGACAGCTGAGCTTAACGAACACAAAACTAGCTATATAGGAAAGGTCCGTACCCTCTACTTTGGCCCTCGTGCTCAAACCATCCTCAAACAGTTTATGGACACAAAAGGCATTCAAGACTATCTATTCTCCCCCCAAGATGCCCTTAAAGAACGTTCTGAGCAAGCACCAACTCATAGACGCGAAAACCAAAAGAAGAATCCTAAAAGCACTGATAGGGTCATAGGTGACCATTACACTACAGCCAGCTATAGACGCGCCATTACCAGAGCATGCAAGAAAGCTGGTGTGCCAGAGTGGACACCTCATAGATTGCGTCATAATGCCGCTACTCAGATTCGTCGTGACTATGGACTTGAAGCCGCTCAAATTATCCTTGGACATAGTAAGGCAGATGTGACAC
>CALLLL010000167.1 GCA_938082445.1 uncultured bacterium | reverse complement strand
TTCTGCGGTTTTTAGTTCTTGCCCCACTTGCATAAGCTCTTCTGACCTCCATGGCAAGGTCCGATTCGCCGTTTCTTTACGCACAGTACTGAGCACTTCAGTTTCGACGAAGGGTGCCGCATTGCCCCATGCTCGCCGAATATAACTAAGCACTCCAGCCAATTGTTCATCGCTGAATGTCCCTAGTGCAGGCATACTGAGATTCCATGTTTCTTCATTCACTTGAATTGGGCCGTATAGTCCATGCAACAACACCCGCGCCAATCGTTCGGGTGGTCCACTCACCCATTCGCTGCCAACAAGAGGCGGTGCAATACCGGGCACCCCTCCACCGTGTGGCTGATGACATGCGGCACAAGCCATTCCATAGAGTTCTTGCCCAGCCAATACCTGTTGTTTTTGTTTGGGAGATAAAGGAGATGCGTTTTGCGTTAAGGTATCGGGCAATGTAGCACCGGGCCAAGTAAAATTATTTAATGCCCGAAGGACCTGTTCACGTGTATCTACATTTGAGGTACGCATTAGTTTGGTCAAGGAAGTTGGTTCCTTGCTGAGGTTGAATGCTTTCGGATAGTGAATTTTAGCGAAAGCATGGAGCATGGCATCGCGTTGCCATGTGCGATCATTAGGAATGGATTCAAATAGTTCGAAAAGAGCAGTGACTCGAGTAGGTTTTGCTTCTTCCAACACACACTGGGTCAGCACTGATATAAATGTGGGATCATTCTTATCGCGTGCACTCCAACTTTTTAAAAATTCCAATTCACGTCCCATCAACCCAGAAACAGCTGCTCCTTTAAATAAAGAGTGCTCTTCTTTGATGAGTAAGTCGCCCAGTACATTATCCGCTTCTGAGTCATTAAATGTACCCAAACTTAAGGCTAGTTGAAGGCGAACTTGTTCACTTGGGTCGTTGATACATTTAACAAGGCTTGGTAACATCTCACCATTTGATTCGGAAAGACGAATGGCTGCTGCCCGAACTTTTTCATCGGAACTTTTTAAAGCAGCGTTTAGAGTCTTTGGGGTTAAAGCATCCAACCCATCCAATGTCCAAAGTGCATGCAATTGCGCCAATGGATCTTCCTGATGTACTACTTGCCTTAAGGATGAAATGCTTGCTGGATCTGCACGTTCGATGAGAAGGCGTTGCGCCGTGAGACGATGCCACCCATTAGGGTGGCTTAACATGTCTACCAGCGTAGTATTGGAAGCTGAAGATAAGTTTGGCGCTTTACGATCAATGGGTTCATCTTCTGCCACGATGCGCCAAATGCGACCGAGGTCATTCCCTTTATGGAGATCACGTTCTTCTATTTGTTTCGTCAGCCATGGCACCATAAAAATTACATGTTCAATAATTCCGTGGTACATATCGGCGATATACATAGCACCATCCGGTCCCACTCGTGCATTTACAGGGCGGAAGCGTTCATCTGTCGATGCAAGAAACTCTTGTCCGTCAGGGTAGAACCGGGTTGCCTGGGGGGCAATACCATCATTTAATTGTAGACGGCCGAGTAAATGTCCTCCCGATTCAGGAACGAATACATTGCGTTGTGCATCTTTGGGAAATTGATGCCCATCGTAAAAACACGTGCCGCTTGCAATGGTGTAGGTACGCAATCGGCCATTTTCACGCAATTCGAGCGCCCCAAGTGTTACCGCAGGAGTCACGCGAATCGGGAATACTTCTTGTGCATCGGGGGCAACATTTACGTTGACTCCAAAATGATTACGATCAATGCCACCGCGTTGGTACACGCGTTGCATGTGAGTATTGCGCATCAGATATTCTGCAGGGATAAAATCACCATAGAGAGCTTTATTTTCATAGCAGGTCATAAAACGACCTGACTCGTCAAAGGTCACACCAAATTGGCCCCGCTTGATCGTTTCTTCTTCGATAAGTTGACCATTTTTCCATTGATAGCGTTTTGGCCAATCAGCGCAGTGTAACCAATTATCGATCCCGTAACGTAAGCCATTGGCTGTATGCTGGGGGTTTCCTGCTTTCCCCATTTCTCCCACTTTAGTTTTTCGATCACTGCGTAGATCGCCATCGGTGTCTTCGCAAAACCAAAGGGTAGGCGGTTCTTGCAACAGGATTCCGCCTTTTACAAAAGAGAATGAACGGGGCATAACCAATTTGTCTAAAAACACGGTACTTTTATCGGCTTTACCGTCGGCATCGGTATCCTCGAGCACAACGACTCGGCAGATGGGCTCATCTTCCCCACTTCCATACACATCCCGCATGTAGCCTTGGTATTCAACGACCCAAATGCGCCCTTCAGGATCAAATTCAAAGAATATAGGGTTATGCACGAGGGGTTCAGCGGCGACTAATTCAATACGATATCCCGGTGCCAGCTTAAAGGTTTTCATTTCCTCTTCAGCTGTGAGGACGGGGGCAGGAGGCACATCGATTCGTTCCAGCAAGGCCTCGCCTTTTTCCCAATCCGCCCAGCCTGTTAGTGCAGATGGTGGCCGTACACGCGGTCTATCTTTTGGAACAGCGTTTTGAGCAAAGACATTGCCTATTTCGATCCACATGAGAACCAGTATCAAAATCACACTTGAATATAGACGTGTTTTCGATTGCTTTACCTGCATGTTTGTCTGTCCTCTTAACAATTGGCCATAGAATTATTTTGATAAGCGGTTAAGAATATTTTTGGTTATTTGTTCCACTTCAGGGTCTCCCCCCCTTAAGCCATGTGCCCAATCGGTGGTCGCTGAGGTGAATACTGTAGCTCCGCTGGGTTTTGTATATACACCAAGGCATGCAGCACCAACTCGACCGTTCTCCCATTTTTCATACCATTCACAATCGCCTGGGTGCCAACTTGATGGGGCAGTACAAAGTACACTAAATGTTTTGGGTGTACCGTCACGGAAGGTTGGATAGGGCAATCCATCTCTCCATTCTAGTTCACAGCCGTCGCACTCATACCCGACGATTGTGTTCTTGGCTCCAAATTCATCATCACGTTTGAGCCCAGTTCCTTCAAATATCCAATGGTCGGGTCGATGAACTTTAAATGCACCGCTTCCGTCCATGAATTGCCCATGACTTTTATGAAAGCCTCCCCATAGGAATCCAACACCAGTTGATTGGTTCTCAGGACGTTTTATTAAGTGGTGGCTCCATAATGACGTTAGTAAAGTATGATCACCTGTGGCATAAACAGGGTCCTTGTAAAAATTTTCTTTAAAGCATGTTAAAGCTCGACCGTTATCTTCACTGCGTACTTGCCAACAACAAGTATTGCCGCTAAAGAAGGCTACATTACCCCCTTCAGCGATGAAGTTTTCGAGACTGTCTCGCATGGGGGTGGACCAATATTCATCATGCCCTACACTGAGAACAAGTCGGTAATGGTCCAATATCTCAGGTCGAAATTCGAGATCAGAGTTTACTGCATAATCAATGGTATACCCATTGTTTTCTGCCCATTTCACAAAATCATATTCCCAACTCGTAAATTGACTAGCGGGAGGTCGATCAAATGATACGCGATTCCCCTGAATCCCTCCCCGTCCATGGTAGGCATATAGACTAGAACCGCCCCAATTGTTGTAGGCATTGTATGTATTTGTTGATAGCTGCAACAGTATCTTTGTGTCTTTACCTGGGTTTGAAGATCGCACCACAAAAAAACAACTCGATTCTGCTGTACGACGACCGCGCCCTGTAAATTTTCCGCCACGATCTTCTACACGTAATGTTACTTTATAATAGCCGGTTTGCCAGTCGTTTGGGATTTTTATGCGTAATGCTTCTGGCCAATCACAGCCTTTTGATGATGCGAACTCTGGCACTGGATATGCTTGACCCGGTACTCCCTTACGCGACCAGACCACCTTGTCTTTTGCTCCTAAACGGGCAATTTCAACATTAAATTTCTTGGCGCCTGACGAGACATGAAACGTAACATCTTCACCAGGAGCAACACTCAATTGCCCAGTATATCCTTCAACAAAGAGTGAAGCTGGATTGTCAGGGGCTATAGTTGAAGCCCAAGCACTACAACCGACGCTCAGTATAAAGACACACAGAATAGTGGAGAAATAAGAATTTATGTAGGTAGAAATTTTTTTCATTGTAACGTGTCCTTTAATGGCTGTACATCTATCCAATATTTATGACTCATTATCTAGGTAAACTGAATATAGTTTCGCTTTTGGATCATTTAGGTGTATTTTAAGCTGAATTGTTTGTCCATTTAAAGCCGACAGTGAACCCTTCTTCCACGTCACAATCTGATCCAAACCATCCCCGGCTTTTAGGATACCTCTATTTCTTCCACTAAACTTCTTGATGGGTTTACCTTTTTCATTCACGATTTCAATAGTGATAGCTGAAGCATTATCTGCATTGACACTTACTGTAATTTCACCATCTGCTAATGTTATGGGTGCAGACCAAACGGTTCCTGATGGTTGATTTTCATCCAACTGTATGTATCCCCATCGGTCGCGCGGAAGCGTGGCCAATGCCACTTCAGCATAATAGTCTTTACCGGTAATGGTCGCATTCCGCCACCGGCCATGGTAGATGAGCGTTTGCTCCCCCACATTTAATATTCCATTGGCCTGACACAAAATCGTGGGGTCTTTAATTCCGGGTACAGGCGTAACGGGTGAATCTTCCCCTGAAATATATACAGCATTTTTCACCGGCTCCCGAAAGCTTACGCCATCATTACTCACAACCAGCCCTAAATCACAAGTAATCAATCCCGCCCCATACCATCCTTTTTTACGTCGCTCATCGACGGGTGGATTGTGCCATATTCCATATAGTCCCACGGCGACATTACCAAAACTTGATGCACCTACACCTAAGTGCACTTGAGGATAATCGCCAATTAATCCTCGCTTCGCTGTATCTTCAGGTTCCGGCAAACGGAAAGCTTTGACATATTGCTGGTCCCAATTGATAAAATCTTTTGACGTACTGGCATAGCCTTGGCGTCCTTCAGGATTGCCTTGAGCATCTTTACCAATCCCCTGCCCATGTACTACAAATTGATCGCCGAAGTGATAAAAACTTCCCATCTCCAAAAATTTCTCTGTAGGACGATTTTCAGGCACATGCCACGTAATCCCATCCGCACTGGTGGCGGTACGAAAGACCCAGGTGTTCGCCAATACCATATACATCATTTTATAGCGCTTATTGGGATCGGGGTCGTTTTCATCAATGATCACTGCGGCACATTGAGTCATTTCATCTGACAATTTCACCGCGTTATTGTCTGTACTTCCGTTAATTTCCACTTGTCCGAGATTGGGTTTTGTCCAATTTATCCCATCGTTACTTTCGGCATAACAAACGGGTCCTTGCTTAAGGTCATAAGGGAGTGCTTTCAAACTTACAGAGTAATACCACATACGGTATTTCCCTTTGTCGAATAGCACCGTGCCGTAAAAATGAGAAGCCATGGAGTCAGGTTTATTTATATCCCCACGCTCCGGCAATAATACCGGCGCTTGACGAACAGTTGGTTTCGTTAGGGTTAACGAAAGATTAGTTCGGTTTTGGAGGGAATAATCATCAATGGCCAACAAAGACATTCGGCCTTTAACGGATAACTCTGTTTCAGGCAGTATGAAATCCGCATAGGACATTGTAAAACTCAAAAACAACCCTATGCAATACATTCCAATTCTACTTATACGATTATGATAGTCCCAGTACATGATCATTCTCCAGTGGTTTCTGCTGCCGTATTTAGTTTTAATTCTATCCACTTTGCCGCTTTTTTCGGGGCTCCAGCAGGTGTCGTATGGCCTTTTTTCTCAGGTTGCACAATTAATGTTACATCGCTCATTTTTGTACTTTCCAGAGAATATTTTGTTGTACGTCGTGCAAACTCTATTGCTTCATTTGTTCCAACACGCGTATCGCGATCGCCAATAATTATCCATATGGATCGCCCTGCAAGGTTTTGGGCAATCGAATTTACGGATAAAGAATTCACGAAAGGTGTATTTTCAGTCCCTTTAAATTCTCGTAAGGCAAGTAAGTTAGTCACTGACGCAAAAACGGCAGTGGCTTTGATTCACGGATCAGCTGCTGCCACATGAAGCGCGATAAATCCCCCACGCGATGTTCCGCAAGCTGCAATTTTGTCTGGATCGCTATACCCTTGATCAACTAAATAGGAGATCACTTCTTGGGAATGTTTAACGAAGGGTTTTACAAAATCTTCCCTGTAATCTGTTCGGTACCGCCATGCAGCGATACCATTGGGTTCATCGTCGCGTTGTTGTTTTCCATGCCCAGGCAAATCAATTGATACACAAAGAAATCCTTGCTCAGCTAAGTCATTACCGCTT
>CALLLL010000166.1 GCA_938082445.1 uncultured bacterium | reverse complement strand
GAGACTGCTCCGCTCAATATCGTAGGTGCGTATAAAAAACATATTCGTCAATGGTTTAGTGAACGACCCGAGGGCTTGGATGTGCTTGAGCTATGCTATGAAGATCTGGTTGAGAAGTCCGAGAAAACATTTGAGCGAGCCTTGCGTTATTTGGAATTGGATGTACCGGTCGCGAAAGAATTTTTGGACGTCAAAGTTTCTTTGTATTCGGAAGAAGATCGTAACCGTGGAATTGCCTATGGTTGGCAGCATACCGGGAAGCGCTACGCGAGCTTAGTGAAAAAAGTTGAATCTTTATTAGCGGATGAAATTAAGTTACTTGGATATTCTAAAATAAAAAAGACCTCTGCACAGGCGAAAAAGAAGAAAAAAGTACACAGCGCCAAGTAAGTGGCTAAGGAATGCACTCTTTGCTGTAGTATGTTTGAGGGGTTTGTGGTGAATATGATAGAGTCGATGAGTGTCAGTAAAGCGCTGAAAAGTACTGATATTATTGCTCATAATGATCATATGTGAACTAAATAGGACGATTGATGCTTCGTAGTCTTCGGAAAATTATAGCCAAAATTACCATGTCGAATCGCTTTACGCGTGGACTGATGATTCGCCTTGCATTGGATGAGAGTATATTCCCTGAAATTCTCAAATCGGAGATTGTTCAGTATCGTATGGATGATGAAGCGGAAGTGCGCGCGGTCATTCGCACTTTGGCAGCTGAATCACGGCCTGTCCAATCGTCATCGTCAACGGTAAAAACAGATGATCTCTATGTTGAGCCGGGCTTGAGTGCCTTGCATGAAATTCTGAGCCATCCGCGTACGCTAGATGTTATAGCTTCGGACAGGGTTTTGCTTCGAAAAGTACTACGAAATCCCAGAGAAATAAATGGGATTGCAGATGAGGTGGCGCAATATGGCCCATTATTGAGCGAGGTGCTCAAAAGTTCAAGTGGGCGTACAGCATTAAAACATTATATCGATACGCGACCGGATACAGATGAGGCGCAGCTTGTGGCGCAACAGCTTACAAATATTTTAATAGACAATGGAGCCATTCACTTGGCTGTACAATCCGATAACGATGTCAGTGACTCTTTGAAGTCGCTTGTTGGTGAGAAATAAAGCTATGTGGGAGCATTGCTTACATATTCATTCGTTGCATGAGGGCATCAACGTAAAGCCTTGGGAAACGGGAATCGTATAGATGGTATTTATAGTTTCTACTTTTGATGAATGCGGTGTGGAGGAATATAAAACACTCCTTCGCAGTATTCGTCAACAATCTAAAGGTGTTGATATACGTCTTGTGGGGTTGTATGGAGAGATTAGTACGCAATCTCAGAAAGAGTTGGCGGAGCTGGTTGATGATTTGCGTTGTTTCGATACTTTTGAGACGCATGAATATTTTCAGTCCAATTATGGCAAAAGCCTTTACCATCCATTGGGGAAGTTCGCTAAGCTCTTTTTCGTACGTGAGTATATTGAAGCGGAAGCTAAACCGACAGATCGTGTCTTGTTTTTAGATCCAGATGTGGTTGTGCAGCGCCCGCTGAAAGAATTTTTAAAGCAAGTTGTTCCAGGGGTAGTGCTCTTCGGACATGAAATGCAATTGATCCACCATGCCCACCGCGATAATTTACGGCTTAAGGTGGCTGAGCGCTTTGATGAGATTGAAGGGTGGAAAAGTACTTATATTACAGAGATCAATACGGGAGTTAATCTGTCTATCGCCGAAGATTTTTTAAAGCTGATGGCCGATTTTGAAGACTTTGTAAAAGCCTCTGAGTATCTAAAGGTGCTCGATAGTATCCACGATGATGTGAAATGGCATGATCAGGATTTCTTCCGTTATTTCTACCGAAAAACATTGCGATTGGATATCGGTTGCTTGGATATCGGTTTGGTATTTACCACAACTCTGGGCGCTTCTAAATGCTTGTATTTCGATGTGCACACGGAAACGTATAAAACCAACTGGGATGCAATTCCGTATGTGGTGCATTTCGCAGGCGGTACGATGGGCAAAGTCGCACGCTTGTCACTTAAGGAGCGTTTACAGCCCGATCCAGTACCGTTGCCAGGTGCGCAGCCGCATACTTCAACACCCGCTATCTCTCCGAGTAGTGGTCGGGCAGCGACGTCACAAGTTATTGAAGTACCGTTGGATGATTGTAGTGATGGTTTTCCTTATTCGCGCCATGCAGTATTGTACACCATGGGCTCACAGCAATTGGTGGAACGATGGCTACGTAAATTACCCAAGCATGCTCAGGTCTTATTTATTGTCCCGAATGAATTAAGAGATGAAGGACGGTTGCTGTCTGAAAAATATGCACAAGTGATACGTAAGGTGGCGTATGTAGGTCATTTGGTTACGGGTGTGAATAAACAATTGCAGGATACATTGAGTCAATTGCCAGGCATGACATCGGTTGTTGTTCCATACGTAGGTAAGTCAGTGGAATTGCAATTTGTGCCTGATAATTACATGCCTGAGCTTTTACCTCAATATGAACTTTTTAGAGGATTGTGGCAATACGGTTTTCGGCGCTTTGCCATCGAGTCTTTTGCGGGAACTAAGTATCTCAAGATGCCGCATATTCTGGATGAATTTAAAAATAAACATAAAGGGAAACGTTGCTTTGTGGTTGGGAATGGTCCAAGTTTGAATGATTTGGATATGGAATTGCTGAAAGATGAAATTACATTGGGCTCCAATCGTTGTTATTTAGGCTATGAAAAATGGGGATTTGATTTCACGTATTGGGGCGTATTGGATCGATTGCAAGTAGAAGAGTATGGCGTGGAGTATATGGACAATGTGCCTGCACATACACCCAAGTTTTTCCCTTTCGAATATGCTACCTTGATGGATTGTGAAAATGCGTGCCCGGTTCCCTTTTCCTTTGATGGGAGTAAGCCCTACAAGTTTTCGGGATCACCTGATCAGCTACACCTAGGGTTTACTGTCGTGCATATGATGTTACAAATTGCTGTGGTTATGGGATTCAAGGAAATTTACTTGGTGGGCTGTGATCATCGGTACAACTTAAAACTGGATGAGGGTAAAAAAGAGGCCTTAGGAACAAAGGGTGCTCAAGTTTGGACTGCGCAAGATGCTGCAAAGCCGACTCATTTTACGGATAAGTATACTGCGGATACGGGGGCTGCTAAAAAGTTTATTACACCTAAGCCTGAACGTATGGATGAAGCATTTGATGTTGCTCGAGCTTGGTGTGATGCACATGGGGTAGAGGTGTACAATGCGACTCCTGATAGTGGATTAAAAGCCTTTCCTATGGTGGATTACACGGATTTATTTTAATAATGGATTCTCCGTCTCCTATACGTGTGTATTCAGCAGAATCCAGCGCGCGTCATGTAGGTGAAGTTGTTCGTTCAATGGTGAGTGGGGTGCTAAAGTCACGGTATGTGGCCTATCGACTCGTAAGGAAAGATATTAAGGAATCGTATTCGGGATCGGTCTTGGGCTTTGTGTGGGACTTGTTGGATCCCCTTATTTTGGCGGGTATTTTCTATTACCTTATGCAAACCCGATTGATCAGTGCGGAGGGGCTGGGTATGCCAGCTTCGGTGTTTGTTGTTTATGGCATGATGCTATACCAAACGTATACCGAATCGATTACATTGTCGATGGACTTGATGAACCGATCCAAAAACTTATTGAATCATCTCAATATTGCACCAGAAGCCT
>CALLLL010000165.1 GCA_938082445.1 uncultured bacterium | reverse complement strand
TTCCACCAGCGGCTTTTTTTATTTAAGTCTGTCGAAATAGTTCGACAGGCACAACCAAAAACCAAGGAGTGTCCCATGAACATTACAACGAAACACAATCGACTCGCGAAGCGTCTGGTCCCCATTTGGAACGTGATGCTGAGTCCTAAATCCTATTCCAACGCATCCTGTTCCCTAGAATCGCCTTATTTTATGGTGAAACGAGCAGGGCGAGCACTAAACGATAATGAGTATGAACAGCTGGGAAAATCAGCACTGATGAGAGGAGGTGAACAAAATGTCAACATTCAATTCGGATTTTTGGGAGGTATCGGCGGATTCAGAGTACTTGGAGAATCTACCGGCTGATCGCGGCCTGTGGTATGAGACTGAAGAGGATCGCGATCGTCGCGAAGTATTCTCAGATTTCTTTGCCGATGTCAAGCCCACGGTGCTGAATTTAATCGATACCAAGCTGACCAATCGTCAAATGGAAGTAGTGAAGTTATACTACCTCTACGATAAGACTCAGGAAGATATTGCCACCATCCTGGATCTGTCTCAATCCACAGTAAGCCGTCACCTGTTCGGAACGGTACGTGGCGGTAAAAAAGTCGGTGGCGCTATCCGTAAATTACGGAAAGTGATCGACAAAGATGAAACACCTGAAATTGATCAAGCTTTCGACACACTGCAGAATAAATTGAAAACAGTGGCCTAAGCATATAGATGAAATCGACACTCCTGAGGGGCTATTGTGCCCTCAGGGGTGTTTTTTTGGGGGGTGTATAACTATTCTTTACAATAGGTGGATATAGAAGGAGAATATTACGGGCTCTGCGTATAAAAAGATAACTTATAGCTTGTATGAAACTATACATTGTGCTACCATAAGCGATGTAAATTGTACTAATTCAATCACGAACTTTTAAGGAGTTTAACTATGAAGACCATTTTACGCGGTGGTTTGTTTGCTGCAGTAGCAGCAGCCATCCTGACCCTCTCACCTTTCGCCTCAGCAAGTGCAATGGATGACTTGTCTTGGTTCGGTAACACTGGCGCGACATCTGGTCCAGTTAAAGATACTGACTACTCCGGATACTGGTGGTGGCCAACCATCCCAGCTTCTAACAGCAATGACCAAGAAGTTTGGGGTAACCGTGGTGTTGTATACAATATGTACAAAGTAACTCCACCACCAAAACCTGAAGCACCTAAGCCTCCAAAACCAGATGCTCCTGTTAAAGTAGAGCGTAAAGTACCTATCGCTAACAGCATTCTTTTCGACTTTGATAGCTCAGTATTGAAAGCTGAAGGTCAAAAAGAAGTTAATCGTGTAGCCGGTATCATGAAAGCTAATGCTGGCGATACATTGACTGTTGAAGGTCACACCTGCGATAAAGGTTCTGATGCCTACAACCAAGGACTTGGCCAACGTCGTGCAGATTCAGTATCCAGCGCTCTTAAATCTCAAGGCGTTGCTGCTAACCGTCTCACTTCAGTATCTAAAGGTGAAAAAGCTCCAGCCGTTGCAAACGATTCTGAAGCTAACCGTGCTAAAAACCGTCGCGTAGTATTACTGTTCAAAATTAAGTAATTCTATAAGAACAATTTAATTGTTAACGTGCCTCGCTATTCATTTAGCGGGGCACGTTTTTTTGTGCCAAGGAACTATTTTCTGTTCAAGAGGATATAGTGTCTCAGTGGGGGATGGGTCCCCAATGAACGAGACTTCGGGAGAATAGCAATATGGGCACAATGCAACGAGTTGGGTACTTGGTACTTGGAGTACTCATGACCGGTGGAAGTATGGCTGCTTTCGCAACTACAGAAAATGATGATCATTCTTGGTTTGGGCACACGGGCGCGACATCTTTGCCTGTGAAAGATGCAGACGGTTCTGGGCATTGGTGGTGGCCAACGGTTCCCGCTTCCAATGACAATGATGAAGAGCTCTGGGGGAATAGGGGACTAGTGTATAGTCAATACACTCCCTCGAAAATAGATTTCATTTGTGATCTAATTACTACAACAACTCCCCCACCGCCAGAGATACCAGAAGTAGACGATCAGGTTACGCGCAATATTCCTATACCTAATAATGTACTTTTTGATTTTGATAGTGCAGTCTTGAAGCCAGATGGACTAAAAGAAATCGAATCGGTTGTCACAATGCTCAAAGAATATCCTACAGATACAGTGATAGTAGAAGGGCATACTTGTGATATGGGGCCGGAAGCATATAATTTGCAATTGAGTACACGTCGAGCTGAATCAGTCGCAAAAGCGTTGGTCAATAATGGCATTGATGCGAAACGCGTTACCAGTATAGGCTATGGCGAATCGAATCCTGAGGTAGAAAATACCTCCAGAGGTAGACGTATGCTTAACCGCCGTGTAGTCATTGTGTTCAAAATTAAATAAACGATAGTAAAGCCTTTCAAAATCATCCGTGTCTCGCTATACTACTAGCGGGGCACGTTTTTTGTGTAAACGTGAAAAAGGTACGCATGAGCCAAAGCGAAGAACACGATAGTCTGGATAACTCACCGCTTCTGCGGATGCTGGATGCATTTTTGCAAGCCAGTGTGTTTGAGTCGGGGTTGGCTGAAAAAACGTTGTCGGCCTACAGTGCGGATCTTTCACGTTACCTTCTTCATTTAGCGAACAATGGAATTGATGATCTCAATGAAGTCATGCGCGAAGATGTACTCGATCACATGATCGCTTTGCGCAAAGATAAATTATCTGCCCGTTCGGTTGCACGACACCTTAGTGCGATACGACGCTTTCATCGTTTTCTACTTGATGAACAATACACCAAGAAAAATCCTACTGAGGACTTTGATTCACCGCGTATCATCCAACCATTGCCGCATGTCTTATCTACCCATGAAATTGAAAGTCTGCTTGCTGCACCCGATGCCTCGACAGAGCAAGGGGTACGCGATAGGGCTATTCTTGAGCTGTTTTATTCCTGCGGCCTGCGCATTTCAGAACTGTCCAATTTACATGTGATGAATGTGCAGCTCAAGGAATCGAGCATGCGTGTTCAGGGAAAGGGGAGTAAAACCCGATTAATTCCATTGGGCATGAAAGCCATTGAAAAACTCAACGCTTGGTACATGCTTCGTGCACAATGGAAGCAGGATGACAATACGGTATTTCTGTCTAGTCGCGGCAAGCGTATGAGCAGAAGCAGTATTTGGAAAATTGTGAAACAAGCAGCCCAAACCGCGAACATTCGACAAAATGTTACGCCACACATGTTGCGTCACTCATTTGCTACACATCTACTGGATAATGGCGCGGATTTACGCGCTGTGCAAGAAATGCTAGGACATTCAGATATCGCTACAACACAAATATATACACATATAAGTCGAGAACGTCTAAGCACCGCGCATGAACAGTTTCATCCTCGGGCTTAGATACTCAATTTACCAAAGGGAGTACAAAATGAGTGAAGGGGAAGTGGGAAAAACATCGAATGCACAGTTATGTGAAATTGGAAAAAGACAAAAGCAAATTCTGTGGATGATTCTAATTTGCCTTGTGGCGAATATAGCGAGTCGGTTATTGCAAGCACCAGTATTAATTATTGTTGCGGCTCTTTTCCAATTCTATTTCGTCTATAAGTTAGCCAAGTCTGTTGGCTCTATGGCTTGGCCATATATAATTTTGTTATTTATTCCTTTGTTGGGATTAATCGGTTTATTTGTATTAAGTGATAAAGCAACTAAGATATTGAAAAACCATGGGTTGAAGGTTGGTTTGATGGGGGTCCCATCAAAAGAGCTTCTTAAACTGCAAGAGAGCGAGTAGTTTTTTAAGGAGCCATTCTAGTTTTGCTATACTCCTAGCTATTATGTCTCCTTCCTTCTGGCGTTTCTTAAAATTTGCACGACCCTACTGGCTACTAGCCAGTGGCTCGATCATGTGTGGTGTGCTCAAATTCTCCCTGGCATTGCTATTGCCGGGGGCTTTGGGCTTAGTGGTGAAGCATGTAGTTGAAGCCGAGCTTAGCCCTGAACAGCAAATCCAAAAACTCGGGTTGATATTGGGATGCTTGATTGGTGCTTTTTTATTACGGGCGCCCATTACCTTTTCACGCACCTACTTGGCTGAACTGGCTGGAAATCGAACGATTTTCGATATTCGTACGGAGCTGTATCGGCATATTCAGCGCTTAAGTATGAGTTATCATGCTAACCGCCGCACCGGAGGTACGATATCTCGTCTCATTGGCGATATCAATGCTGCACAAGGAATTCTGGATAAGGGCGTCATTTCCTTTTCGGTTGATCTGCTTTTTTTGTTGGGGGTGACGGTATTCCTCTTTGTACTCGATTGGCGATTGGCCTGCGCGAGCTTAGTAACTTTGCCCATGTATGGTATGGCCATTATTGTATTAAACCCCAAGATGCGTCAGGCCAGTACAGAGGTACAATCGCAAGTATCTGAAATGTCGGGCGAAGTCACGGAAAAACTATCGGGACTCTCCGTAGTATTATCCTTTGTTCGGGAAAAAACAGAAGAACTCAACTTCTTCCTTCAGCATCGCTCCTATTTGGGTAAAGTCATGGGGAAAACGAGAATTCAAGCCACACAACTGGCTTCGACAGAATTTTTAACGGCAGTAGGCCCTTTAGTGGTCATTGGGTATGGGGGCTACCGAGTGATCACGGGTACTCTTGATATGTCCGGATTTATCTGGTTCTACGGCTTTATATCGCACCTCTATCTTCCCACACGCCGATTGGCTGATTCTTCCACTATTGTGCAGGAGCGCTTAGCGGCGATGGATCGTGTATTTGAAGTGTTTGATACGAAACCCGAAATTAAAGATGCCCCTGGGGCTCGGCATATAGGTCAAGTGGAAGGCACAATTGCTTTTAATGAAGTATCCTTTTCTTATGATCCCGATACTCCTGTGCTCCATAAGCTCTCGTTTACCATAAATCCTGGTGAATCTGTGGCTTTTGTCGGGCGTAGTGGAGCGGGAAAAAGTACCTTGGTAAATTTAGTGCCACGGTTTTACGAAATCGATACTGGGTCTATAGAAATTGACGGTCAGAATATACAAGAACTCCAATTGAAGAGTTTACGCTCAACAATTGGGATGGTTTTGCAAGACTCGATTCTTTTTAGCGGAAGTATTCGTGAAAATATTTTATACGGAAATAGAAACGCTACATCGACTGAAATGATCACAGCGGCTAAAATGGCCCATGTCGATGAATTTGTGGATGAGTTGCCCAAGGGATATGACACAGTGATTGGTGAGCGTGGAGTAAAGCTCAGTGGGGGGCAGAAGCAACGCATTAGTATTGCCAGAGCCTTTCTTCGTGACCCTCGAATTTTGATATTGGATGAAGCCACTTCCAGTTTAGATTCCCATGCCGAAAATATCATACAAGAAGCTTTAGAAGAATTAATGGAGGGGCGCACTACATTGGTGATCGCTCACCGCTTATCCACCATTGTAGGATGCGATCGGGTTGTTGTGATTGAGGATGGGCACATTGTGCAAGAGGGCGATCATGAATCACTCATCCAAATTGAAGGTCCTTATAGAGCTTTATGTGAAGAACAATTTGGCTACGTGCGACTTGAGTTATTAGAATAAAATCATAATTGCTATAAGCTAAAATAATTCTCAAGAATTTTCTAATCACCATGACAAGCAGTAATTCGATTAAAAAAAATAGTGGTCAACTATTTAAGTTGACCACCATTTTTTAATGTAAATTATGTTATTCAGGTTTTAACCTGCGGCACCAACAAGCAGAGCCATCGACAAGTCGACGGGAGGACCATCTTTATACTTAAGGAACTCAACATGTCCATCCATGAACAGTACGTTGGAACCACCCGGTACGTGATTGAAAAGGTCAGGCTTAGCACCAGCAATATCATACAATGTAAAAACTGTACTTTGAGCTTTAGCGCTACCAGCTGGATTGTTAATATCCGTAATCAAGAAGCGTTCAATACCTTCCCGTAAACGAAGAACATCCGCGCCTGTAACCGCATTTTCAACAGTGCTTATTTCATCAGCAGCGCCATACATGATTTCATACGCTCCTTCTGGATCCGTAGCTGGATTACCACCAGCTATAACCCAATCAGTAAGTGCATCGGTGATGGGAGTCTCAATGCCCAAAAGGCCCGCAAAAGCACCAAAGAGATCTAATGAGAACAATTCACTACCGTCGATATATCCATCGGCAATAAGGTCATCGAGGTCAGTCCATGGAACTGCTCCTGATACAGCAGCAGCAGGTACCTGAAGTGCTGCATTGTCGAGATACCCTTCAAACATGAATCCAGTATAAGCATAGCTTTCATCCGCTTGAGCAGTACCTAAGCTATTTTGATCACACCAGATATGCCCCATGTTTTCACCTGTTGAAGGATTGTCAAATACAGGTGGGTCATCTTCAGATGGGCAAAGTAGAATATCTGGATCGCTAAGATACTCGGGATAGATGGAATTCATATTGGCTGCAAAAGCGGAACCATTACCGGGACCGCCTGTGATGGTTGCCAAAACTGTTGCATTGTCACCAGCTTCGCAATCGTATCCGACTGGGCCGCCAAATTCAGTAATCGGAAACAATCCGCCTTCTGACTCGTTTGCATACATTTTGAAAACCAATCCCATTTGTTTTAGATTGTTTTGACAGCTTGCACGACGTGCAGCTTCACGAGCACGCGACAAAGCTGGTAAAAGAATTGCAGCCAAAATACCAATGATGGCAATTACGACTAACAATTCAATCAGTGTAAATCCTCGTTTTTTCATAGTAAGTCTCCTCGTTAATGTTAATAAAATAAATATAAATAGTTCTTTTAAGTTAACAAAGCGTAACACCAAATAAATTCGACTTTTGATTTTCCAATGAAAATCATTTAATGATAAAACGCGTTAACGTTAACTTAAGGTCTAATTTATCACGAGCACTATAGTTTGTCAACCACTAAAAAAAATATAATTATGGCAATTTGTGTCCATAATTTGAACATAATTTCGATGGAGTGAAATAAACGATCCAGGCGATGGAAAATATAAGGGGGGTTATTTACTAAACGCCTTTAGAATAAGGCTAGAAATGCTTTCGGGCTCTTCTTGAGGAATAAAATGACTAGCACCGTCTATCTCTGAATATTGAGCATTCGGTACGAGGTCATATTGTATGCCTACTAACGGTTTGACGTTGGAGTCGCTACCGGTAACCAAAATTAATCCCGTTGAGTCATACTCATCCAGAATTTCAAAAACATCATGCGCGCCCCCGTGCAGGTAAACTGCGCTTTCAATTTCAGGTGGGCATTTTAATTGAGCTGAACCATCCTTTAATTCTGTGAGTCCATGTTCGCTGTATGCTTCAAGACAATCTACATGCCAACTGTCCATTGGAGGTTTCATTGAAAACCGTTCTCGTGCTTCATCTTTGGAATTAAAATTCGCTCTTCGTCTTAGCGCGGACTTAGAGAGAATTTTACTGGTGAGCGGTGCACTGGGCGGAGCAATGATGGCATCAATCAACATGAGTTGGTGAAATAAACCAGGATGATGTTTTTGTGCATAAGCAATTTGTGCACCGCCTGCTGAGTGCCCGGCTGCATACACTTTATCGCCCAGTTCTAATTGATCCACAATGGCAACAAGGTCTAGACCCGAATGGCTCCAGGCATAGGCTTCTGCTTCATTGGGTTTTCCGGAGTCGCCATGACCTCTAGCATCGGGTGCAAGCACACGAAAGTGGGGGAGTAATTGGGCCACAATGGGATCCCATACACGGGCACATGTGCCTGTGCAGTGGCACAGAATTAAAGTGGGACCGTCGCCACCATAATCCCAAACATTAATGGCTACATCTTGGTAGCCATTAATAGTATGCGATATGGGTGATAGCGATGTTGTCATTGCAAATAGTCGAAACTAGTTTACGGCTTCTTGCTCTTCAAGCCAACGGGTCGCATCCAAGGCTCCCATGCATCCGCTACCGGCAGCAGTAACTGCTTGGCGGTACACAGAATCTTGCACATCGCCTACAGCAAATACCCCTTCAATATTGGTACGACTGGTATCGGCTTGGGTAACTAAATATCCAGTGTCGTCCATATCCAAAACGCCTGTAAACAGGTCTGTATTGGGTTTGTGTCCAATAGCAGAGAAATAACCGGTGCACTCAATGTCGGTAGTCTCTGATGTGTTTACATCTTTGATGCGTACAGCCGTTACGCCGTTTTCATCATCGCCCAAGATTTCATCTATGGTAGAGAACCAATGGATTTCAATTTTTTCATGGTTGATGGCGCGATCGGCCATAATTTTACTCGCACGGAATTCATCGCGGCGATGGATGATGTGGACTTTGCTCGCAAATTGGGTGAGGAACATGGCTTCTTCCATTGCGGTATCGCCACCTCCGACTACAACCAAGGGTTTATCTCGGTAACGTGGGAGCGCACCGTCGCAGGTTGCACATGCGGATACGCCACGGTTCATGAATGCTTCTTCGGAAGGAAGGCCTAAGTATTTAGCTGTAGCACCTGTTGCAATAATTACGGCTTCGGCTTTACGCACT
This sequence comes from uncultured bacterium, assembly GCA_938082445.1. Classification (GTDB taxonomy): domain Bacteria; phylum Hydrogenedentota; class Hydrogenedentia; order Hydrogenedentales; genus DTSJ01. The sequence goes on along the minus strand of CALLLL010000165.1, from coordinate 954 downwards.
TCTTTGGCTGTAGTCACAGTGAATGGACGTTCTGAGAAATCCACATCGGTTACGGTTTCCCACAAGCAACGGGTGCCAAATCGTTCGCATTGTTTTTTGAAGTCTGCCATCATTTGAGGACCTTCGACCCCATCAGGGTATCCAGGATAATTTTCGACTTCAGTCGTTGTCATTAATTGTCCGCCAGGCAGGATCTCTTTGCTGGGGGCACCTTCAAGTAATAAGGGCTCCATGTTGGCACGCGCGGTGTAAAGGGCAGCGGTATATCCAGCGGGACCTGAACCAATGATAATAATTTTTTCGACGGAATCGGACATATATAACTCACTTTCCATTTAAAACGGTAAACCGTTTGTGTTGTTGATTAATTTAGACTAAACGACGATTATAATGAAGTTTTAGGGATGGCACAAATTACCTAACACATTATTGTCCGGATTTAATCCATTCGATATTAAAACGGGTATATTTGATGCTTTTTCCCTTTTTTTCGCCGTTATGGTTTTGGTTAATAAAATAACTGTAGGACGCGTGTAAATTTCCGTCACTGCCTTCAATAATGGAAGGGTAATGAAATGCGCCTTGCCCCGCTTCGCGTGATTCAAGGTGATTGGTCCATTTCCACGTTTTCCCTTCGTCATCCGATAGGCTTACTGCTAAAGTATGACGTCTCTTTTCTTGATCGTTGTATATGCATACCCAATTCCCATTCTTAAGGGTCATGACATCAAGGCCTGCGCCGGGATTAGGAAGTGTCGCGTGGTCATAGACTTTACTCCAGGTTTCGCCACGATCGCTGGATTCGGAAACCAGTACACGCTTAGGCGGAAGACCATTGTCTCGCATATAGGTGACTATCGTACCGTCTTGTTTTTGCGCAAAAGCCGGCTGGATGTTGCCGCCTCCTACGATGGGTTCACTGTAGGTCCAGGTTTTTCCCAAGTCGTCGGTGAT
>CALLLL010000164.1 GCA_938082445.1 uncultured bacterium | reverse complement strand
AAGCCTGTCGACTTCGACCGGGACCGAATCGACCTGCATGCGCAACGTCGCGCCGGCCTCGTCGACCAAGTCGATGGCCTTGTCGGGCAAGAAGCGGTCGGCGATGTAGCGGTTGCTGAGTACAGCAGCAGCGACAAGGGCCGAATCTTCAATACGAATCCCGTGGTGTACTTCATATTTATCTTTGAGTCCGCGCAGGATAGCGATGGAATCTTCTACATTGGGTTCACCGACGACAACGGGTTGGAATCTGCGCTCCAAGGCCGCGTCTTTTTCGATGTGCTTTTTGTATTCATCGAGGGTGGTTGCGCCAATGCAATGCAGTTCGCCCCGTGCCAGAGCGGGTTTGAGCATGTTGGAGGCGTCCATGGCGCCTTCGGCTGCACCGGCACCGACAATGGTGTGGAGTTCGTCGATGAAGAGGACGATGTTGACGGAGCCTTCTTCAACTTCGCGCAGTACGGCTTTCAGGCGTTCTTCAAATTCGCCACGGAACTTGGCACCGGCAAGCAATGCGCCGAGGTCAAGGGTGGCGACTCGTTTGTCTTTTAAGTTGTCGGGAACGTCTCCGGCAACGATGCGTTGGGCGAGGCCTTCGGCGATTGCTGTTTTACCGACGCCGGGTTCACCGATGAGTACAGGGTTGTTTTTGGTACGACGCGAGAGCACTTGGAGTACGCGACGGATTTCGTGGTCGCGGCCGATGACGGGATCGAGTTTCCCGGCGCGGGCGAGTTGGGTTAAGTCGCGTGTGTATTTTTCGAGTGCGTCGTATTGTCCCTCGGCATTGGGGTCGGTGACGCGTTGGGTGCCGCGTACGCTTTGGAGGGCGGTCATGACGTTGTCTTGGGTAACGCCGAGCTCTTTGAGTAAGAGAGTTGCATCGTCATTGGATAGGGACAAGATGCCGAGCAGGATATGCTCGGTACTGAGGTATTCGTCGGATAGACCTTGGGCGGCTTTCCAGCCGGCGTCCAAGGTTGTGTGAGCGGCACGACTGAGGGTAGGAGCGCTTGTAGTCGCACCGCTCACACGGGGGTAATGCTCAAGTTTGTCGTTGAGCTGTTGCGTGAGGTGATCGAGGGATACCCCGATACGTTTAAGAACAGAAGCCACTGCGCCTTGATCCTGTTGGACGAGGGATTGCAGGATGTGAAGCGGCAGGATTTCGGCATGCCCGAGTTGGGCAGCGGTGTCTTGGGCTTCGGCGAGGGCTTCTTGGGATTTTATGGTTAATTTATTTAAATTCATGGTTAATCTCCTTTTGATGTGTGTCTTGCTCCTACTCTATTGCAATGAGCGTGCCAGAAATTAAGTTGTTGTAAATAAAGGACTTAGGGTTTTTTGGGTATGGTGGGATGTTGCAGAATGGGATGGATCGATTGATTATGAAACAACAAGGCACTCCTATTGGTGATTTGCCATGCCCGAGGGCAATTGAGTAGTATCATTTTTGTCTTTTAGAGGGGAATTGATTGTGCCAATAGAAACCGTATCCTGGAGTGAGCAGCAGCTGACGATCATTGATCAGACCTTGCTTCCAGGGACTTGCACGCGTGTACGGTTGGGGACGATGGAAGAGGTTTGGCGGGCTATCAAGCGGCTTGAGGTACGGGGCGCTCCAGCGATTGGGATTACAGCAGCGTTTGGGGTTGTGGTACACGTGCTGAATCGGGAGGCCAAGACGCTTAGTGAGGTGTTGGATGTAGTGGAAGAGGCGACTCAATATTTAGCGACTTCGCGTCCGACAGCGGTCAATTTATTTTGGGCCCTGGAGCGGATGCAACGATGTGTATCGGGTTCAGAATCACTTGAAAGTGCATTGGAAACTTTAGAGCGTGAAGCTATATTGATCTTGGAAGAAGATAAGGTGATGTGCAGGATGTTGGGTGAGCATGGAGCATCATTAATTCATGAAGGCGATGGATTGCTGACGCATTGCAATGCAGGGGGATTGGCGACGGGAGATTATGGAACTGCGCTGGCCCCGATGTATCATGCTCATGATGCAGGTGTTGGGTTTAAGGTATTTGCGGATGAGACGCGGCCATTATTGCAGGGAGCGCGTTTGACTGCATGGGAATTGCAGCAGGCGGGAATCGATGTGACGGTGATTTGCGATAACATGGCGGCTCAGGTGATGCGTGAGGGCAAAGTGCAGTGCGTATTTGTTGGATCGGATCGGATTGCGGCGAATGGCGATGTGGCGAATAAGATTGGCACATATGGCGTGGCGGTATTGGCAAAAGCACATGGAATTCCGTTTTATGTGGTGGCTCCAACTTCGACCATTGATTCGAAAATTGCTCATGGAGATGATATCCCGATTGAAATTCGCGATGCAGCTGAAGTGACACATGGATTTGGTATTGAGACGGCTCCTGATGGCGTGCAGGTATATAATCCAGCCTTCGATGTGACGCCGAATGAGTTGGTGACTGGAATAATAACGGAGCAGGGAATACATTCAGCTCCATATGTAGAAACTTTGCCGAAGACTTTATCGGTTGAATGATATTAAATATATTGAGGAACTATGACCACAGCAAAACATGATGTAATAACGTTGGATGGCCCGGCGGGTTCGGGAAAGAGCACGATTGCTAAGCGAATCGCAAAGCGATTGGGGTATGCATTTCTCGATACTGGTGCGATGTATCGTGCGGCGACTTGGTGGGCGTTGCATCAAGGCGTAGATATGAATAATGCGGAGGCGTTAGTGGCTTCGACGCGAGCGATTCCATTGGAAATGGAAGAGCGGAGTGAAGGATTGTATGTCGGGGTGGATGGGCATGATGTGTCTCAGGCTATACGAACGCCTGAGGTGACGAATGCGATTAAAAAATTGGACGGTATTGCTGGGGTTCGCGCGAAGATGGTTGAATTGCAACAACATATTGGAACACAGCAGCCTACTGTAGCCGATGGCCGTGATATGGGCACAGTGGTTTTTCCAAATGCCCGGTTTAAATTTTTTGTGGATGCTTCATTGGAAGAACGAACTCGACGTCGTTCAGAAGAATTGAAATCTAAGGGGATACAATTTGATGCGGAGGCTTTGAAACAGGATATTCACATTCGGGATGAGAATGATCGCAATCGGAGTATTGCTCCTCTACGCCCTGCGGAGGGTGCCCATATAATTGATACATCAGCGATGAACCTGGACGAGGTGGAAGCGCAGGTGTTGGCGATTATTGAGGCGTCTTTATGAGTACCACAATGGTAGAAACGGTATGGCGATTGCCTGAAATTGATCAGGAAGCCTTCTTTTCTTTTTGTGAGCAACATCAATTGAGTGGGGTGTTGGCAGAGTTGATGTATGCGAAACAATTCCCGGGAACCAAGGAGCTCATTTCGTATCTATCCCCAGCAGCAGTCCCGTTGTCCGATCCCTTTTTATTAACGGATATGGATAAGGCGGTCGAGCGTATTGGGCGTGCGAAAGAAAAACAAGAGCATATACGGGTCATTGGTGATTATGATGTAGACGGCATTTCGGCAACTGCTTTGTTGGTGAGGGGCTTGCGCTACTTTGGTGTGGAAGAAGTGTCTTTTGCATTACCCAATCGCTTGGAAGATGGATATGGATTAAATACACATATTCTTAGTCAAGCAAAGTCAGATGGTGTGACTCTTGTTATAACGGTGGATAATGGTATCACCTCTGTTGATGAAGCGGCCTTTGCTTCCGCAAATGGGATGGATTTAATCATTACTGATCACCATACATTGGGTGATACATTGCCAGAGGCCTGTGCGGTAATAAATCCTAAACGTGAAGTGGAGAGCTCTCCATTTTATTCAATTTGCGGAACGACGGTAGCCTTTGAATTGTGTACGGCATTGAATAAACGGCATGATAATTTGTCTTTGGTGGCGTTGGCTACAATTGCTGATGTGATGCCTTTGACGGGTGAGAATCGTTTGCTCACGGAGCGGGGCATTGAAGAGTTGCGACGAGGAATTCAGCCGGGCTTACAGGCCTTGATGGCTCAGTCTAAGTTAACGACACGCGATGTGAAGGCTGAAGATATGGCTTTCCAGGTGGGGCCGCGTATAAATGCGAGTGGGCGGCTTGGGAGTGGTGGATCGGCGTTACAGTTGTTGTTGACGGATGATCCCGAGGAAGCTAAGTATTTAGCGCAGGAGTTAAACACTATTAACGAACAACGTAAAGATGTTGAGCGTGTGATTAGTGAAGAAGCGCATGAAATGTTGACAGAACATGATCTTGAAGATAAACGAACTATTGTGTTGTCGAGCCGTCAGTGGCATCCTGGTGTGATTGGAATTGTCGCATCGAAATTGCAGCATCGTTATCATAAACCGGTGATGATTATTGGGGTCAATGAAGATGGATTGGGCCGGGGTTCCGGGCGTTCGAACGATGGCTTTAGTTTGATTGAAGCCCTTCAGTCGTGTAGTGAATTGTTTGTGAAATATGGCGGACACCGCAATGCTGCTGGGATTACGATTGAAGAGGATCAAATACCGGCATTGTGGGAAGCCATGGAGGAAGCAGCGATCGCGCAGGAGGCTTCTAAAATGCCGGTGCGTGAATTGACTGTTGATGCTGTGTTGGCCTTTAGCTCGATAGATAATGCATTGTTGAGCGAAGTGGATCGATTAGAGCCGATTGGGCATGGGAATCCTCCCCCGGTATTTGCTACGTTTAGCGCGAAATTGGTGCAGGGCGCTACGCGTATTTTGAATGGGGGCCATTTGCAGTGTTCGTTGGAGCATGATCGCCGCACTTTTCGTGCAATTGGTTTTAACATGGCTGAGCGACTGGATTTGGATAACCTTCCGAATAAGGTGGATGTGGCGTATATACCAAAATATAATCATTGGCAGGGCAACACGTCGATTCAGTTGCACTTAATCGATATTAAAGATTCGAAGCGTAATTCATTTATGGAGGATTCGGCCTGATTTTTCTATTTTAATCATGCTACCATCATTGTATGCCTACCTGTATTCATTTAAAACAATTGCGTAAAACGTTCGGGCCTACTGTGGCTGTGAATGATCTAACACTGGATATTGAGCAGGGTGAGGTTTTTGGGTTGCTGGGACCCAATGGCGCGGGAAAAAGTACAACACTGCACATGTTGACAGGCCTGGTACGTCCTACACGTGGGGCGGTTCAGATATTTGGTCAAGATCTACGATCTCAGTTTGTGTCTATTGCTCAACGCATGGGTGTGTTGGTGGAGCGTCCTTCGTTTTACGAACATTTAACGGTGGGAAAAAACCTATCACTTGCTGCACGTTACTCGCCTAAGGTGGTAAATATTCGTAGGGCAACGGAATTGGCTGGCTTGTCTCATATGGTAGATGAGCGGGTGAGTACGTTGTCGCATGGAACTCGTCAGCGATTGGGCTTGGCGTTGGCGTTGCTGACGGAGCCGGAGTTGTTGATATTGGATGAGCCGACAAGTGGTTTGGATGTGGAACATACACAGGAAATTTTGCGAACACTTCGTCATTTAGCCAATCATGCTGGTGTCACGATTGTGTTGTCGAGTCACATGATGCATGAAGTGGAGTCTTTGTGTGATCGTGTGGCAATTATTAATAAAGGGAATTTGGTGACGTGTGATAGCACGGAAGTATTGCTTTCGTATGACAAGTCATTGATGGAGGTGCATTTGGATGCGCCTGAAGCAGCTGCAAAGCGCTTGATGGAAGAAACCTGGGTGGAGTCGGCAGAGGCAAAATCTGGAAAGGTGATTGTGCTTTTGGCTGAGCCTAACCCGCATCAATTGATTTCATTTTTGGTGGCCAATGGGTATCAAATCAGTGGAGCGATTCCTCGGCAGAGGACGTTGCAAGATTATTTCCTTAAGGTGCTAAACTCATGATACGCCGGATATTGAATGCATATTCGATTGAGTTGGCATCGGCTTTTCGTATGAAGTCCACTTATTTAGGTCCGGTGTTGATGGTAATCATTATATTATTGACGCCTTTTGCGTATCCCATTCAAGAAGATGCGGATAGTGATTATGATTTCTTGGCTTATGTGCTCCCTTTAGCTATTAATGTTTTTGGGTTGTTTATGGTCTTGATTTATTCGGCGACTTTAATATCAACGGATTTGCATAATGGATCAATTCGGATGACATTAACACAGCCTTTGCGTCGACGTGAGTATTGGGCGGCGAAGTTTTTGCATGGCATAAGTTATGTGATGGCTTTGAATTTGGTTGCTTTGGGGACAGCGTTTGGCTTAGTAAAGTTGTTGGGGGATTTGTCGGGCGTCTATTTTGCTGATGAGTTGCTGTATAGTGATCGCGAAATGATTCAGTTGTTATTGACTACAATTGGATTAACGTTATTGCCGCAATTTGCCGTAGTGAGTTATGCATTATTTTTTTCAACGGCCACACGAAACCCAACGACAGCCATTGTATTGTCGGTAGGTGGCTGGTTGGGATTGGAGGCGATGAAGTTTCCATTGCAAATATCGGAGTATATTTATTCGAGTTATGCAGAGGCGCCTTGGACTGTGTTTAGTGATCGGTGTAGTGCGTTTACGGAGTCATCATTTTATCCTCAGGCGTATTACGGAGTTGGGGTGTCGATGATCTATATGCTGGTCTTCGCATCGGTTTCTTTATTTATTTTGAGTCGCAGGAATTTGGTTGTATGATCTGGGCCTTATGTATAGGGGTGTTGGTGTCGGCGTCTACGCCATATATAGAAATTCAGTTGGATTCACTGTATGTAGGGAGTGTGAATACGTTTAATGGTGAAGTGCCGCTGAATGCACGTCGTGTTGATATTAATAATGATGGGTTTACCGATTTATTGTTTCCAGATAGGGTGTTGTTTCAGCAGAATGGGCACTATGTGCAAGGTGAGTTTGTACAACTTCCCAATGTTGAATTAAGTCCAGCGGTGGATGTATTTGAGAGTACCGTCTATTTTCGACTTCCTAAACATCTAAGAGCATATCGATATGAAGAGGATACTTGGAATTTAGTTTTAGATGTTGAGGTGGAGTGGCCTGAATCGCTAGATACTAGTGACTCAGTGATGGCGAGACCTTCGGTTTTTGAACGTTTTCTTCACGATGTTAATTCAGATGGTGTGCCAGAAGTGGTCATTCCTTTACAGGATGGTTTGCATGTGTATGGGATGGATGCGGATAAGTATATTGCGTATCCAGTCTTGGATATCTTTCCGAAAACCAAATTGATTCCATTGGAAGATGTATTGCCTGTATCGAATATTGAGCGTGGAGTATCTTATCCAGATCAACATTTGGTTTTTCATTGTGCCATCGAAGATGAATCGGTGATATTGCTGACTAAACAATCGTTACAGGATTCTACTGTTGAGTATGTAGAATATCGATATCGGTTGTCGTTGGTGGAAGGGCGGTATGAAGCAACTTTGGAAAATGAGCCTGCGATTGTTGGTCCATTTCCAGCCTTTGTGCAGCCGTGCCGTTTAAATCCGGACACTCAAATAGATTTCGCGGGGGGGACGTTGGATTACACTTCATCATTGGCTTTATTGACACCTGTATATTCAACTCACGTTCAAACTATGCCTGAGCGTGGTGTGCAGTTGTATCGGACTAAATCTTTTGTGCCGCATGTTCAATTTTGTGATGTGAATCAAGATGGGTATTCGGATTTGATGTTGGAGCGAACGGATATTACTCATGGTGGATTACGTGAGACATTGAATCGATTTACCACTCAACGTAAATTTAAGCATCATATCAATGTGCATTTCCAGGAGTCAGACGGCCGATTTTCTAAGGAAGCGGATGTTTCGTTGGAGAAGACTATACGATTGGATCAAACACCTATTCGTTTGAGCGAGATGTTTGAGCGATATCAAGCGGGAAAACTGGTTAGTTTTACGGGTGATTTTAATGGGGATGGCATGAATGATTGTGTTGTGCAAACTACTCCAGATTCATTGTCTGTTATTTACTTGGATTCACGTGGTGATACCGTAGAGTCTACTCTGATAGTACCTATCGGTGCGCATGAAACGTTTCATGTGTTGGATTTAAATGGTGATTCATTTTCAGATTTGGTTTTTCAGGGTATTGCAGAACATGAGGGTGAGTCTACTCCTAGTACGCGTGTATTGTTGTTTCAGAAAGTTGGTGGGTGATGTTGCTGGGCGGCTTATATAGTTTGGCTTTATTGTTGTGTGCCTCAGAAGAAATGGCTGTACAGCAGTATTCTGCTCAACATGATAATGCTGCATTGTATGTACTTCCTAGTGGACAAGGGCGTGTTCCCAATATTGTAATATTGGATGACCAAAAACTAAGTTTGTATCCGGCAAATTCATCACGGTCATTGTTTAGTCATACTATTGCTGATGATACTTTGATGTTTGATTTGGTCGATACCAATGCGGATGGGCGACCTGAATTGTTTACCTTGTCGCCGGGAGTGCTTCGACATTTTGTTGAAGGTAATGCACAGGAGGAATTGTTTTTTATTGAGCCTGTATTGCCTTGGAAAGTGGATCAACCTTTTTTGCATCCTTTGATCATTTCTTATCTGGATGCATTTCATGCGGCGATTCCGCATTTGGATCATATGCGTTTGATGAACTTTTCAGGTGAAGAAGTTACGACCTTTCCAAAGGTGACTACGGGGATGGATCCGGTATTTAGTGTGCCGATTCAACCCAATCAAGTGGGGGGGACGAGTGCTTTAGAATTTCGTGTCGATGCATTGTTGTCAACGCCGATTGAGGTGCCCAAGGATTTACGAATTACTTCTATGCGGGATAGTTATGAAACGGTAACTCCACGAAAATTGCGTGACTCGGAAAAGCTAGAAGTGGATTTATGGCCGCAGTTTCCTTTAAAGGTGAGTCCTGAATCGATGCGGATGGTGTCGTATGCTAGCCATGGTCCTGAGCATGTGAATACATTGATACGAATTAAACAGCCTGTTCCGCGTAGTGTTCCAAATGTTACGGAAGCTTTTCGGTATAGTCCTGCTCGGATGTATCCAGGGACAATTGCCATCGCTGAATCTGGGTTGCCGGATTTTAATGGGGATGGCTATTTCGATTTGGTGTTATGGAGCGTGCCTTTGCCGGGGTATTCAGCCTCAAAGTTGTTGAATAGTTTGCAGACTCAACGTTGGCCTTTGATAGTCAGTATACATTTGTTTGATCCCGTGAAGGGGTTGTATGGTGCTCGTCCTGAAGCGCGTATAAAAACTGATATTGCTTTGCAGTATTTATTTACGCGCCAAAGCTTTTCACCGTTGCACAATCTTAGTTTTGCTGATATGAATCATGATGGTTTTTCGGATGTAATATTTAGTCCCACGCCTAATTCGGTAGAAGTGTGGTTGTATAAAGATGGTTTGTCAAAAGAACCTGAGTATCGTAATCAGTTTAAGCATGCAGTTTCTATGATAGCGGTCCCTGAGCAGGATAAAGAGTATGAGTCTCATTCTTTGCTGATGCGTGATGGGTCGTCTATTTATCGTTTAAGTCTTAGCGATTTGGATTAATAGTCGATTAGAAGGCAATGGCTTCTTGAACGGATCGGGCTAATGCATGGGCTTCTTTGGTATTGCCTTCATGCTGGTACAAGAGGGCGAG
>CALLLL010000163.1 GCA_938082445.1 uncultured bacterium | reverse complement strand
GACATGAGCGAGTACATGGAAAAGCATGCTGTAGCGCGCTTAATTGGAGCGCCTCCTGGCTATGTAGGCTACGATCAAGGCGGCTTATTAACCGATGAAATTCGTAAGACTCCATACTGTGTTGTTCTGCTCGATGAAATTGAAAAAGCCGATCCTGAAGTGTTTAATATCCTATTGCAAATTATGGACCATGCAGCACTCACCGACAACATGGGAAAACATGCCGACTTCCGCAACGTTGTATTGATTATGACCTCCAATGCTGGGGCGCGAGAACTCGCCAGTAACACCATTGGGTTCTCAGGCCTGCAAGACGATGCACACCATAAAAGTCAAAAGGCCATAGAGAAAACCTTTACCCCGGAATTCCGAAATCGTCTCGACGGTATCATCAGTTTTGATGGTCTGCCTATGGATGTCGTGCTGCGGGTAGTAGATAAATTTGTCTCACGTGTGCAAGATAAATTGGTAGAACGAAATGTGACACTCAAGGTGTCAAGCGATGCATGCAAATGGTTAGCCGATAAAGGCTACGACAGTAAACTTGGTGCACGCCCACTTGATCGTCTTATTCAGCAGGAAATAGAAAATCCACTTGCCGATGAATTGCTCTTTGGAAAACTGAGTAAAGGTGGACATGTGGATGTGGCGCTGAAAAATAAAAAGCTCAACTTTAAATATTCAGGCACACCATAATAAACCAATGCCACTCTATTTACTCTCAGAGAAACTAGCTTTCCCATCCCCAGATCAAGCCGATGCCGAAGGCCTCCTTGCTGTAGGCGGGGACCTCAGTCCTCAACGTCTCGTGCTAGCTTACTCTACAGGAATATTTCCATGGTATAGCGAAGGCGAGCCGATTCTATGGTGGTCGCCAGACCCACGCATGGTCATTCGTCCTGAAGAGTACCACCCATCAAAAAGCCTGCAAAAAGAAGCACGAAAAAAAACGTATCGAATCTCCATGGATGAAGCCTTCGAGGAAGTGCTGGATGAATGTGCATTAATGCTCAGGCACGATCAAGAAGGCACATGGATTACCCAGGGTATGAAACAAGGATACACGGAATTATTTCAGCACGGCGTAGCCCACTCGATTGAATGCTGGTTAGATGACCAATTAGTTGGGGGACTCTATGGCCTATCGTTGGGCAAAGTGTTTTTTGGTGAATCCATGTTTTCCAAACGGTCCAATACATCCAAGCTATGTTTTTGGGCGTTAAATGATTTTGCCCAGAACTACGGCCTAGAGTTTATAGACTGCCAATTGCACAATCCCCATCTGGAAAGCCTCGGTGCTTACACCATACCGAGAAAAGAATACCTGCAATGGCTCTATCCCGCTTTACAACACGACACCCATTTAGGCCCTTGGACCGAAGACTTCGCCCAGCACAAGAAAAACAATAGCTAATGACGTCGATGGCGATGACGGTGATGATAATGGCCTACGCCAATGCCCAAACCAATTGAGGGCCGAGTTTGCACGCGGCGTGCTGAACGATAATCAACATTGATTTTATCAGCCTCATTTTTTAATTGAACATAGGTTTCAAAATCAATCTCACCCAAATCATACGCATGTTGGATTTCAGCAACTCGTTGAGTATGCCAATTGTTCGAACCAACTGCCGGTGGTTTATCCGTAGTCGCACACCCCACAACAAAAATCAAACATAAAAATAAAGAAATGTATCTCATACGATTACTCCTCAGTACTGGTCACTTTAGGGGCTTTGATAAATTGTATACTAAAAGGATAATCAAAATGCTCCACATCATACGCCCGTAAAGCACCTACCAACCCTAATAACACCTGAAAAAGACGAATTAGTCCAGGAATCCAAAAGAGGAGAAACCCAACCAAAAATAATTTTAAAGCACCGACTATAATTGAGGCCAAGGCATAGTAAATACACATAGAAAGTTGGAAATTGACTGCGCTGCGTCCTTGTTCATCAATATACGGATCGCTTCGGCGTTTAAACAGCCAAATTAGCAAAGGGCCGACCAAAGGTAAAAACGGATAAAACGCCCCTGCTAACGCAGATACATGAATAAGGCATGCCCATCGACGTACAGCTAGTGTATGTTTTTCATTTTGATTTGTATCTTCCGACACCTATGGCTCCAATCGTACTTTTTCTATGCGATTAGTATGCCAAAATAGTACAGAAAAATCACCCTGACAACTGAGTCGGCCACCGATCCATCTGCTTCTTCAGAAACTCAATTTCACGGTCATTGCCCAAGCAATGGTAAAAATCGTGACAGCCCTTGCAAATACGCATGTGTTCAAGATGAGTTGCAAAATTATTCACCCCAATACTACGGTTAAATAAGCAATGAATATCCTCAGCATGAAACAGATCCTCCGATTTAAGCATAGGATTACGCAATAAAGCCTGCTGCTGCACCAAAGCCAATGCAACACATAACTCCATATATTGTTCTATGCTCGTCCCCAAATACAGGCAAATGGATTCCGCTTCAGCGGTTGAAAGAATAATGTGCTCCGGAGTGAGTACACGAAAAGGTGCGTGTTTAACTTCTTTGACCAAACACAAATGTGCAGTGAGATTACTCGGCGACTCAATAGAAAACTCGATTTCATTTTCTATAAAGGTCTGTAAAGAACTTGCAAGGCTCACCAAACGCTTGCGTTCCAAATTGCTCACTGAAAGACATAAATTAGACATATTCAACTCCCACAGGGTCTACTTTGCATGTATTTACCCTATTGACGCTCTGAGAATGAATATTCTTTCAATAAATTCAAAAAATAATTTACTTGCAGCACCGATACTTTTTCGATAGGCTGGATACGAATTGCTCAATCCATCAATAATGAAAAGGAAATCACCATGCGCCGTTTCTTAAAACACATCGCACTCAGTGCTTCACTAACCCTTGCGTTTCCCAATCTAATCGCTGCCCAAGAAATCACCCCACATAAAATCACCGAATCCATCTACATGCTAGAAGGGCAAGGCGGTAACATTGGCCTATCCATAGGAGATGACGGAGTACTGCTCGTCGATACGCAATTCGCTAAAATGAGTGATAAAATAAGTGGGGCTATAAATGAAATCTACCGAGAAAAAACTGGTGATGGGATAGAGGGCGGAACCGATGTCGACTATATAATCAATACACACTTCCATGGCGATCACACTGGAGGAAATGCCCCGGTTAGCTTAATTACTGGGATATCCGGAGGCAATGCATCCCGATATATAAAACCCGCATCGATCCTGGCTCATGAAAACGTTCGAAAAAGAATGGCCGACGGAAAAGACCTGACCGATCCGAGACATCGTGCAGGGCTTCCCACCATTACCTATGCAGATAAAGTCTCCGTACATTTCAACGGTGAAGACATTCAACTTCTTCACCTCCCTTCAGGCCACACCGACTCCGATACCGTCGTGTACTTTCCTAAAGCCAATGTGCTCCACGTAGGCGACTTACTCTTCAATGGATTTTTTCCCTTCGTTGATACCAAGGGTGGCGGCAATATCGATCAATACATGAAAAACCATGAAACCATCATCGCCACCTTTCCCGGAGATGTCACCATCATTCCCGGCCACGGCCCCCTCGCTACCATTAATGAGATCAAAGCATCCACCAAACTCATGAAAGAAACCATCGCCATAATTCGTAAAGGCATGAAAGCCGGGAAATCCCTCGAAGAGCTACAAAAAGAAGGCCTGCCCAAAAAATATGACTCCGCAGGTACTTTTTTCATTAAAACCCCTCGATGGATCAATATAGTTTATGATAGTTACGATGATAATTAAGATAGCTTTGAGTAGGAAATTGACAACCTCTAACCATAATTCATATCATGTCGCGATAAAATGACGCTGTATAACCCCTCTATGAAGGAAATTAACATGAAACGCTGCATATCCATCTTGTCGCTCTTACTCGCCTTTGTGGCCAGTTCAAGCTTCGCCAATCCCATCGCATTTGGACCCTATGTTCAAAATATGACCGATGACCAAGCCACTGTTTGCTGGACAACCTACAAAACTTCAGTAGATATATCCTCTGAAAAAGGGACAGAAACAAAGCGTCTATACGACCAACATGAGATCACATTCTCCCGTTTAGAAGCCGACACCGAATACCACTATGACGTACTCAAAGACGGCACCGATTTTGGTAAAGGATCCTTCCGCACATTTAAAGAAGGCATTGCTCCATTCAAATTTGTAGTCTACGGCGATACCCGATCCGACCACAATATTCACCGTAAAATTGTAGAGCTTTCTGAAAAAGAAGATCCGCGATTAGTCATCAACTCCGGTGACCTCGTATCCAGTGGAACGAACATTCACGACTGGGAAAAATTCTTCGAAATCAATCGCGAATTCATGAAGACACGCCCCTACTACCCAGTACTTGGTAACCACGAAAAAAATGCTGACTACTACTTTGACTTTTTCAGTCTTCCTGGGAACGAACGCTACTACGAATTCTATGTAGGCGACGTACTCTTCCTCATGCTCGACAGTGAAGGTTCACGCTTCACCATGCCCGAGTATGCCCAAAATACCGATAAATTCTGGGGCAACTACTGGACCCCATACTTCATCAAGCAAAAAGAATGGGTGCAAGAAATGCTCACCCGCCACCGCGACGCAGGATACATCTTCGTATTCTTCCACTCACCCATCATCAGTATCAAAGAGACCCGGGTAGAAGACGCTAAAATTCGTCGTAAATTCTGGGGCGACATTTTCGAGAAAAATAATGTCTCGGCTGTTATCAGTGGACACGATCACCACTACCATCGCTACGAAGCCGATGGAGTACCCATGATTACATCCGGTGGTGGTGGAGCTGGATTATACGATGGCGATCCCAAATTCGCTCCTGGTGAGTCCATCCTCTACAAAAAAGTGAATCACTTTATAACAGTAGATGTCGGATTGAAAGAAGCAACACTAAAAGCCATCGATGTCGAAGGGAACGAAATCGAAACCTTCAGTATTCCACGCCGAAAAACCGACTACAAACCCTCAGCCAAATAAAAAAGGGAAAATGAGTACTAAACCCTTTCTGTATATGTAGTTATATTATAAACATCCCCTTTCTGGCACATTCGCTTAGTAAGGGGATGTTTTTACATGTAAATAAGCAGATAATGCTAAAAACTTTACTATACAAGGCCATTTGTGCTATTTTTATGCACTCCAAATCCACCCAATCAGGTACGGTACATTACAACTATGAATATACATCCTACAGCTATTGTTCACCCCGACGCACAACTCGCCGAAGGGGTAGAGGTTCAAGCTTTTAGCATTATTGGTCCACACGTCAAAATCGGTGCTGGAACCGTGGTCGGTCCACACTGCGTCATCGACGGAAACACCACCATTGGGGAACGAAACATGTTCTTCAGCGGCTCTCAAATCGGTGTGTTATCCCAAGATCTCAAGCACGGCGAAGATCTCGTGGGAACCACTATAATTGGGGATGAAAACCAATTTCGTGAACACACCTCTGTCAGCGCCAGTACGATGGAAGAAGACGTAGACGACCACCGTGTCACTCGAGTAGGCAATAGTGGACTATTCATGGCCTCATCCCACATTGCACACGACTGCCATGTAGGCAACAATGTAATTATGGCCAACAGCGTAGCCCTCAGCGGCCACGTAGATGTACACGACTGGGCCATCATAGGCGGGATTTCAGGCGTACACCAATTCTCCGTAGTCGGAACCATGGCCTTCATCGGCGGCATGTCCAGAGTAGTTAAAGATGCACCGCCATTCATGATTGTTGAAGGCAATCCAGCCCGTTGCATGGGCCTCAATATGGTCGGCCTCAAAAGACGTGGTCTCGATAAAGATCAGCGTAAATGCGTTAAAGACATGTATAAAATCATGTACCGTTCCAATCTCAATACCACCCAAGCATTACGCGAGATTGAAAATTCGGTAGAAGACTGCAACGAACGTTCCGTGTTCCTTGATTTCGTACGTAAATCGGCTCGCGGTATTACTAAATAGTCAACACACTCTCCGAAAGAGTATACCCACTATGTCTCAAGAAGCGATCAAGGTCGGCGTCATAGGCGTCGGGCATCTCGGTTACCACCACGCACGCCTATACGCTGAATCCGAAAACGCTATACTCGTCGGTATTTGCGATGCCCGCACAGAACACGGCCAATCCGTGGCCAAAGAATTTAATACCCAATACGTGTCCACCGTACAAGAATTGATCGATGTCGGCATTCAAGCCGCTTCCGTCGCAGTACCCACCAATGGCCACCACGAAGTCGTTATGCAACTTCTCGATGCCGGTATCGACGTACTCGTCGAAAAACCCATCGCTACTACCCTCGATGAAGCCCGTGAAATGGTCGAACGCGCCGAAGAAAAAAACTGCCTCTTACAAGTTGGGCATGTAGAACGATTCAACGGCGCCGTAATTGCGCTCACCAAAGCCATTAAAAAACCAAAATTCATCGAATGCCACCGCATGAGTCCATTTCCCAACCGCGGGGACGATGTTAGCGTTGTACTCGATCTCATGATTCATGATATTGACGTAGTCATGGCCCTTGAATCCTCCGAAATTGTCTCCATCGATGCAGTCGGCGTCGAAGTGCTTTCCAAGCAAGAAGATATTGCAAACGTTCGCATACGATTTGAATCCGGTTGCGTTGCCAACCTTACCGCCAGCCGCATTTCCCTCGATCGCATGCGCAAGATCCGCATCTTCGAAGAAAATACCTATGTGTCCACCGATTACTCCGAGCAACAAGTGATGGTGTACCACAAGAAACCCGGCGAGCTACCCGACGATGCCTCTCCAATGGAAGCCATCAATGTCGATCCACTCGATGTAGAACGCGTTGAGCCCCTCAAAATTGAAATTGGCTCATTTCTCGAATGTATTCCTACCCGCACATCACCCATTGTCTCAGGTAAAGATGGATTGAAGGCCCTTCAATTGGCCCATGACATCATGGACTTTATACGGACCCATTAGTGAAACATCTCTTCTTTGTAGCAGGCGAAGCCTCCGGCGATACCCATGGCGCCCATTTAGTTCAGGCCCTGCTCGAGCAAGATCCCAACCTACGCCTAGAAGGATTGGGGGGGAAACAGATGGAAGCTGCGGGCATGACCCTACAGTACGATCTAGCTAGCAGCGCTATCATGGG
>CALLLL010000162.1 GCA_938082445.1 uncultured bacterium | reverse complement strand
GCGACTCTATGGAGCCTAGCCTCTCAACCAATGAACGTATTCTTGTATTCAAGCTTCCATACCAACTGAGCCGACTTTCAATTTTTTCCGACATCGAACCATTTGAAGACGGCAACATCATTGTATTCGAAAGCCCTGACTCCCCCGGAAAACGATACGTAAAACGCATTATTGCCATGGGACCTCCCATAGATGACAGCATCGTAGATGCACATACAGGAACACAAACCAATCAAGTGCACGTCGAATTCGATCGCGGACGCGTATTTGTCGATAATCATATTGTCAAAGAAGATTACCTCAGCGAAAACAATCGCACTTCTAGAGACACCCAAGTGCTCGATCTAAACCCCGGCGAATACTATGTGCTTGGTGACAACCGGGAAGTCTCTAAAGACAGTCGTTCATTCAACGCTATCGAAGAAGAGGCCATCATCGGTCGTGCCGTACTTCGCTTCTGGCCACCCAAGAAGATCAGCCTGATTAAATGAAGACCCTCTTTATTGCCGATGTACACCTGAAAGTCAACGATTCAGGACAAGATACCCGCGAAGCCTTTGTGCAATTCCTTCGTAGCATCGATCCAGCCGAATGTGAACGCATAATACTACTCGGTGACCTCTTTGACTTCTGGTTTGAGTATAAACAAGTCATATTTTCAGGCTATTTTGAGGTTTTGGCCGCTTTTCACGACCTTGAGCGTGCCGGAGTTCAGCTCCATCTCATCTGCGGAAATCACGATTTCTGGGCGGGACGCTTCCTGCGTAAGCACCTACACATCTGCATTCACCCAAATGATTACCATTTCACCCTAGGCGATCAACGAATCCTCTGTGTTCACGGTGACGGCATTAACCCTCAAGACCGCTCCTATCGCATCTACAAGAAGATTGCGCGCCACCCCTGGGTAGTCGGTGCATTTAGTCTATTACACCCTGATTGGGCCATGCGCTTAGCCCAAGGCGTCTCTCACAGCAGCCGCACCATGCTGGCCCCCGATGATCCAGCTGAAAGTGGCGAGGTCCGTGCTCTACGGACCTATGCCGAAGAAGAATTATCCAAGGGTACTGCCGATGTGATCATCTGCGGCCACTCTCACTTCCCTGAAGAAAAACATTTCCCCAGTCCCACCGGTTCCGGTATCTACTTTAATGCGGGTGATTGGCTCGAAAAGCGCACCTACCTCATTTGGGAAGAGGGTACATTTACCCGCGCATATTACAAAGAAGACTAAAGCCTTCACTATTCCCCAATACGCGCACTGCCTTCATAGGTAACAATTCGAACAGCAGAACTTACCGTACTCATCCAATTTGTGTTCGTTGTCAGCGATCCCCCATTGATATGAATCGTGTCCCCTACACCCACATTGCTCAGCGCCGTGGCCATATCGATGTACGGTTCATCTAACGTTCCACTCGCCGTACCGGCCCACCCAAAGTCCAGCAACACATCACCTGCAGCAATAAATTCATCCACACCAATATCAATCAAACCATCATCGCGATAATCGTTCTCAAAATCTGTACCTGGCGCATCCGCAAAAATCCCTGCATCAATCCCCGCCGATCCCGAATTCAGATGGTAATCAACCACTGCATAACTCTCAGTACCCACAGTCACAATACCCGTCACATCACCTGCCACGGTTATCGTCGTTGCTGTATTCGAGGTAATGCGCACCTGAAATCGTTGTGTGGTGTCCACATTGATAAATCGACCGACCAAATCATCCACGCCGAAAGCCGCCGTACTATCTGTTAAGGTGGTTGTATCACTCCCCCCATCATAACTGGCAGCAGCATCCCAAGCGCCATTCGTATCATTCACAAACTGCGGAGAACCATCCAGTACATTACTGGCTTCCGTCAATGCATTAACATTCACAGCATCGCTCACAATGGCATCCGAATCCTTATCATATATATCGCCATCGGGATTGCTATTGAGTATACAATGATTTAATGTTGCATCAGAGTCCAAGCTGTTTTCATGTATTGCACGACTCGAGTTGTCATAAATTATCGTATTCGTCAATTCTGGAGTTGCTGCAGAAAACAAATACAAACCACCCCCATAGGTATTTGCCGTGTTACTGGCTATAGTGCAATTCAAAAATTCCGGAGAAGTTAAGTTAACATAAACAGCTCCACCAAAAGCCGTAGCAACATTCCCACTAAAAACACAATTGGTAAATGTGGTTTGAGCCCCATTTCCAATATAAGCACCACCGCCATAAAACCCCGTATTACCGCTAAATGTACAGCGTAAAAAAGTTGGCGCACTCGCCCCAAACTGTACAAGAATCCCACCGCCGTTTGAAGTCGTAACATTTCCATCAATAACACAATCGGTCAACTCAGGCGATGACTGATAACATTGAAGGCCACCTGCCCCACCTGAACCGGAAGTGTTTTCCTGTATAGAACAACGCGTGATTTCAGGCGACGAACTTTCACAATAGATCCCACCGCCCGATGTCCCAGCAACATTGTTGTAAATTATGCAGTCGACGATGGCATTGGTGTTATCCGAAGACAACACATAAATTCCTCCACCACTCGTTGTTGCATCGCCACCCGTCACCCAAAAGCCATCTAAACGAGCATTGCTCACCGAGTTCATCGTCACCGCACTCAATGACAATCCCGTAGCATCAATTACCGTTGGATACGCCTCATGATCACGTTCGTCCAACAAGGATTCATCACCAAAAAATCCTCCATAAACCGAAATCCCTGTAAATAAACTAAGAGCTTCCCCATACGTCCCCTGGGCGACCCATACTTCATCGCCATTTCCCGCCGCATTGATCCCATCTTGAATACTCAGGTAAGCATCATCCCAAGAGGAACCATTCGGTGTCCCCCCTGCATTGAGATCAACATATACCACATTGGCCCACGAACATACCGATCCTAAACTCAAAAGTATGAATGAAATAAAAGAATTGGTCCAAAATGCTTTCATCATGTAAGTCCTTATGGTTTGCAATATTCATACACTACCATAGACCGGACTAAAACGAAAGCTTAGACTGATGCACGTCCCAAGAAAAAACCAACAACACCAGCACCAAGTGTCACCAGCAACCACAAGAGCTTCATCCCCTGCTTTTTACGAAAAGACCGAAAACGTAAAGCCATCAAGCGGAAAAAACTAGGGCTGATATTTGCCGCTATCGCGGTGATATTATCCTTACCACCATTTTCATTGGCCATATCAACCAATCGAGCCACAATTTCAGCAGCCGTGCCGCCTTTATTGAACTCCGCCAAGATATCCGCATCCGGCACCATATTTATTAAGCCATCCGAGCACACCAACAACCAATCACCAGACACTATATGCCAAAGATACGTATCCACTTCGACTTCCGGACGGGTACCAATGCTGCGTGTCACAATATTTTTACGTGAATCATTCTCGGCTTCAGCTTTAGACATCAAGCCCAATTTTACTTGTTCATCAACCCATGAATGGTCTTCCGTAAACGCAATAATCTCACCATCGCGGATATGATACACGCGTGAATCACCTACATTACTGATATGCACTTTACGCGGAGACACCAAAGCCGTGACCAAGGTGGTCCCCATCGGCTTAGCCCCCGTGTTCATATCCACATTGGTTTGCCAAACACTTGAATTCGCAAGCTTAGAATGCTGTTCCAATAATGAAAGCATTGGCGTATCAGGATTGCCCTCTTGGTCCGGCGCAGGAATCTGTTGAGTCAATACATCTTTAACGATCGACACCGCCAATTTACTCGCAATTTCGCCGCCCATATGGCCACCCAAACCATCGGCAACAACCAGATAGGCACCCTCACGAAGTAAAGGATACGCCTGCGGGTTTTCCAAAAACACCCCATAGGAATCTTCATTATCTTTTTTTCGTCGACCGATATCGGACAACGCTGCAATGTCTAGGCGCATATTTCCCCACAAGTTGACAATAAGAAAAATCTACCAGACCATCCACCAAAAGGCAAATGTTTGGCAAAATTGATTATCGTGATTCTACCATTTCCATATCTTCACGTGTCGCACACTCGAATTCCAAGATGTTACTAGCCACCAAAGCGCGATCGTGATCATCAAAAATCACGGCCCATTGCCCAGGGGTTACTGAACGCTCAGGTGAATCAAATACCACTTCAATCTGATTCCCTTTCGGATATACCGTACACGCCACAGGTGTATGGTGGTAGCGTATTTGCGCAAAGCCTTTAAACGGCTCCTCCGTTTTCGCTTGTCCACCCCAAACCAACTCATTGGCTGTGAAACGAGTACAATACGTTTCTTCTTCATACCCCACAATCACCGAATTATCAGGCACATCCAATCGCACGACATACAAAGGCGGTCCACCACCAATATTCAATCCGCGACGCTGGCCTACCGTGTATCCAAATATGCCATTATGCTCACCCAGCACTTCGCCCTGAGTATTTTTTATCGCGCCACGAGGCATACCGCCCGCACGACGTGTCAGAAAACCTTTATAATCATTATCCGGAATAAAGCAAATATCTTGACTCTCTGGGGTATCAGCCGACGTCAACCCCAATTCACGTGCTTTAGCACGTGTTTCTTCTTTGGTCAACTCACCCAAGGGGAATATACCCATTGCCAATTGTTTCTGTGACAATCCTGCCATTACATAACTTTGATCTTTAGGCGCATACACAGCTTTTTGAATCGCATACCGATCCCCCACTTTACTCATGCGCACATAATGGCCCGTTGCAATGTAATCCGCTTCAAGCTCAAGAGCCTTTTTATACAAGGTCCCAAACTTCAATCGCTGATTGCATCGCACACAGGGATTCGGGGTACGACCGGATTGATACTCGTCAATAAAATCGCCGACAACTTGCTCTTCAAAATTATCAATCAAATTCACCGTGTAATGCGGATAGCCAAATTTTTGACACACTTCACGTGCATCCAAAGCCATCTGCACTGAACAACACGGCTGAAAAACAGCCTTAGGATTCTGATCATGATCCTGCACAACCCGCATTGTAATACCCACAATATCGTAGCCCTGTTCGGCCAGCAATGCTGCAGTGACACAGCTGTCCACTCCACCACTCATGGCAACCAACACTTTAGATTTTAGGCTAGGGATTTCTTGTTCGGACATAATCAATTTACCAGTTCATTAAAAACAAACTTAGACAAGATCCCATAGGATTCTTGTCTAAGTTGTATAGTTTAACATAAAAAGGGGCGAAGAATTAATTCGCGGGTGCTTTTACTTTAGCAGGAGCTGCACCGTCTTTTTTAGGGATATTCATTTGGCCTTGCGGTTTCATCGCACATTGACCTTCAAACATCACACCCTCTGCGATACTGATACGCGGCGCTGTGATATTCCCAACGATTTTAGCCTGGCTAGTCGCCTCAATACGCTCATGAGCAAATGTATTGCCTTCTACAGTACCGCTAATGATTACCTGACCACCAATAAGGTCGGCCTTCACAAAACCTGACTCATGCACCACAATGGTGTCTTCACAGTCCACACGTCCATTGACTGTACCTTCAATTCGAATTGTTCCTTTGGATTCCAAATCACCCTTAACAGTCGTACCAGGGCCGATAATGGTTACTACTTTGTTCTCGTCAAGATTTCGTTTTTTGTCTAACATGTTTTAGTGTCCAATAAATTTTTTCGGGTCAACCGCTTTACCATTCAAGTGAACTTCATAGTGAATGTGCGGCCCCGTACTACGCCCAGAACTGCCTACTTTACCGATCAACTGTCCACGGATTACGGTATCACCTACCTTAACCATTCGCTTACTCATATGACCGTACCACGACTCCAGTCCGTACCCGTGGTCTATTTTAACGACATGTCCCAAATACTGATGGTATCCGGAAAAAATAACTTTACCACTTGCAGTGCTAATTATACTCTCTCCATACGGAGCTGGAATATCAACACCTTTATGCATGGATAACCGTTTAGTAATCGGATGCTTACGATAACCGTACTTAGAAGTAATTCGGCGTTTAGAATGGTTCGTAGGCCATACGGAAGGGGTGTGCGCAATTCGTAACCGTTGCCCTTCCATATTGTATTTCATGTGCTCCAAACTCTTCAGGCGAACATTAATCTCCTGCAACATCATATCTGCTGATGGATTGGACACATCAAAAATAACTTGGGGAGGGGTAAGTGCTGAATTGTCGAGATATATTTTACCGTCTTCAAAAGCACCCTCACGTCCACCAGTTCCAGGCGGCAAAGGCACATCTTGATCAGCCTGTAACTGAGTAGGAAGTCCAGTGATAATTCGAACTTCTTTTTCCAAATCGTATAAACGGCTCAGTTCACCTTGTAACACTTTATCTTTTTGCTCAAACTCCGCACGCAACTTGGCTTCGCGTTCGCGCCAATCGTCTCCACCGGCCGTAATCAAAGGAGCAGACGCTGGCGATTCGCTTTTCAACTCCATAGCCTTCAGTTCCTGCTGCATTAAACTTGCCTGCTGAGAAATCGAAATGCTGCGCTGCACGAAAAAAGCCGTTGTAAAAAACAACACAGCAATTAAACTCAGCCCCGCAATTACATGCATCTTGCTCATATCAAATGATCGTCTATCCCCGCGATCATGTGGTATTAAGATAACTGTCCACTTTTTACTCAAAAACTTAACTCCTGACACAACATCATCAATGACCTGTAGCCTTCGATCAATCATGCCGGTTAATGGGTGCAACCACTGAAGCGTATGCCAAGGCACATTCGAATTCGCAACCACACGAATGACCTAAATCCTTTGGCATCCCCCGCAAACTTAATTCTGCAAAACGTGCGCGCAAATGTCAAGATATCAATGGCTTAATTTCAGAAAATATACCATCCATCTGAATAGACTGTCAATTCGATAAATCGAATTTAGCACTATTATCACTAAAAGAATCGCCCCGTGTAAAGGATAGTTTTCTTTCCCTTACAATTCTTGGCATTGACTTATTTTATACTGCGCGCTTTAGAAAAGTTCCCAACCTATTAGGCAAAAAAACTAACCGTTATTCTTCTCAAATTCCTGCATGAAATTCACCAAACTGTCTACCCCTGCAGTCGGGAAAGCATTGTAAATTGAAGCACGAAGACCACCCACTGAACGGTGACCTTTTAATCCCTTAAGCCCTGCAGCATCTGCTTCCTTAGCAAACTGCGCTTCAAGTTCAGGAGTAGGCAAATTAAACGTAACATTCATCAACGAACGGTGATCAACATGTGCAGCACCACTATAAAAATCAGTGGCATCAATTGCGCCATATAACGTGGCAGCCTTAGCAATATTGATTTTTTCCATACCCTCAACACCACCTTGCGCCTTCAACCAACGTGTAACCAACATCAATAAATAAATACTGAAGCATGGCGGTGTGTTAAACATTGAATCATTATCAATATGAGTTTGGTAACGCCAAATTAAAGGGATGTCCGCTGGCGCATTCGCCGCCAATTCATCACGAACAATCACCATTGTTACCCCCGATGGCCCCATATTTTTTTGAGCACCGGCATAAATCACGCCAAAATTTGATACATCCAAAGGGCGTGACAAAATATCAGAAGACATATCCGCCACCAAAGGCGCTTGGGTTGTTGGAAACGTTTTCCACTGAGCACCAGAAATGGTTTCGTTGGCCGTAATATGCAAGTAAGCCGAACCTTCGGTTTCATTTAACTCATCAGGTGTTGGCACAGTACATGGTCGCACATCGCCTGTTTCTGCAATCACATTGACTGAACCAATTTTCTTGGCTTCCCCAATGGCTTTTTTTGCCCAAGCACCCGAGTTCGTGTAGTCAGCTGACTGGCCAGCCCCCAACAAGTTCATAGGGATTACAGCAAATTGTTGCGATGCCCCACCTTGCAAAAACAATACGGAGTACCCTTCAGGCACATTCAACAGCTCACGCATATTGGCTTGCGCCTCTTCCTGAATTGCCATATATTCTTTTCCGCGATGACTATGCTCCAATACTGAAATCCCAGAATTACTAATATCCAGTAAATCACGCTGTGCTTCTTCCAACACAGATTTTGGTAATACAGCAGGGCCAGCACTAAAATTAAATACATCGCTCATGGGTGGTACTCCTTTAAATTCAGGTAAATATGCAGCCGGGAACAGGATACGATCACCGCAAGAGATCGTTCGTTCAAGGAAAGGCGAAAGTGTAATAAAAAAGGGCTCTTGAATGCAAGGTTTTGCCGGTTATTCTTCTGAATCCCGACTCTTATCTTGGACCATCTGCATCAGCTTACGAAACTCCTCATCTTCCCAGGAATCCTTCATTAATCGACGTTTTTCAAGCACATAATCCAAGCGTATATAGCGTAAATCCAACATCACCATATAAAAAGCCACCAACAGTGACAATACAAAAAAGCCCCAATACGCGATATAGATATAAATTGGAAAAGCCGGACTCGTTTCAGCTGTTTTATCCGAAAACAACAATGCTACCGATATAATGGAATCACGTAAAAGATTCGTGGATGCAGCCATTATAGCCAATACCCCGGCAATCAGTAGACTAACCGCCCCCGCTATACGCCAATGCTTCTGCTTGACCAATGGAGTAAACGAAGCCGCTGTAACTTTTTCAGCGGCTTCGTCAGTAACTTCAGGTTCCTTTTCCGAATCAATCGTAGACCCAGACTCGTTCTTCATACAATTCTCCACTCGGACTGCGAATTACACGCGTCTCATAATGCCCCGCAGCGCGATGATGTACTTTCTTTTTGTGACCATGATGCACTTTATGCCCATGCTTGGGTTTGTGACCATGCCTAGGTACATACACTTTTTGAACCGTATGCACTTCACGAACTACTGGAGCAGGTCGATACACCACTTCTTCTGTAGTACTATAATACCCACTTTGAGCTTGAGAATCACCTATAGCACCACCGGCTATCGCACCAATCCCTGCACCAATTAAAGCACCCTCACCGGCATCACCCGATTGGTTACCAATAATTGCACCTGTAGCAGCTCCAAGGAGCCCGCCAATCACTGCTGAATCCTGACCATGTTGGGTGGTTGCACATCCAGTAAAGGCCATTGCACTCACTAAAACAAGGGGGATAGTAATATACTTTTTCATGGCTAATCTCCTTCCGCTTTGGTTTCACTGGGGATATAGACGCGAAGAAAGAAGGGATATTCAAAACATACATAATCTGCTACTATTAAACAACTTACAAAGGTTCTACTCAGCGAAATCCATCTTGAATTGCTCGCCAAGATACGTTTTACGAGCGATGGGATCTTGGGCAATTTCCTGCGGAGTCCCTTGGGTTAGAATGTTTCCATCATTCAAGATATAGGCATGATCACAAATGGCCAACGTTTCGCGCACATTGTGATCAGTAATCAACACCCCAATCCCCTTTTCCTTCAGTGTAGCCACCGTCACCTGCAAATCCGCCACAGCAATCGGATCAATGCCCGCAAAGGGCTCATCCAACAAAAACACTTTGGGATCCGTAGCCAATGCACGGCCGATTTCTACTCTACGGCGCTCCCCACCAGACAAGGTGTAGGCCTTGGAATCAGCAATATGCTGAATCGCTAACTCATCCAACAATTCATCGGTACGATGACTTCGCTCCCCTTTGGTCATCTTGCTATATTCCAACACAGCCGAAATATTTTGACGCGAAGTCAGATCACGAAACACCGAAGGTTCCTGCGCTAAATACGCCATCCCCGCTTGAGCCCGTTTATACATGGGAAACTTAGTAACGTCCTGGCCATCAAAGACAATCTTGCCCTTACTCGGTCTTAACAAACCGACAACCATACTAAAAGAAGTAGTCTTCCCAGCCCCGTTAGCTCCTAGTAACCCAACGACCTCACCGAAACACAGATCCAATGAGACATCCTTTACAACCGTACGGCCCTTAAAGGTTTTTTGAAGGTTGTGTGTACTTAATATGGGGGTTTGTTCGACAGACTCACTCATTCTGCAGGAGCTTTCGTTTCTGTCTCGGAATCCAAACCTTTACCTTCAATTAACACAAAATCACCATTATCCAGATTTACTTCTACTTCCTCAGCATCCAAATGCAATTCATATTTTGGGGCCATAATAGATTCAACAGTATAAAAATTTGCTATTTGATTTTTCAGGTTTATTAAGCCACGCTGGCATTCAAGCTTCAACCCATTGACCTCAATATAGACATTGCCGGTCAACTTCATAGCAATAGGTTCACTGTCATCTTTAGATGCATAATCAAACAATATGGCATCAGCCTTGATATGAATGTTCTCACTGGAGGTTTCCCCCTTAATGAAAATATCAACGCCATTTCGAAAGGCCTTAATACCATTTTTAGATTTCATATTAAGCTCCATTCGTCCAACTTTATTTAGCTTAACATCATTCAGACTAAATGAAGGCTTTTCAGTTTCTTTGTTCTGGGCATCAGCATTAAAGCCCACACACAAAACGATCATCAATGCAACCATCAAACGCATACTATTCCTTAGCTCCTAAAGTTATCGAACCGGTGACATTATTCAGTGTCAACAGCCCAGAATCTGTATCCAAGGTCATCGAAGATGCCTTTAGTGATGCCCAATCGCTATCCACATCAACTGCGGTTTTTGATTCAACAACACGTGAAATATTATCCCACATCATTTCATTCATGCTTAAATTTAAATCGCCAGACACTAGGTGCACTGAACCAAGCAAAGTCGCGGTTTGGCTCTCATCATCAATCTCACCCGATTCTGCATCTATCGTAAATTCTTGATTATCTTCTGTATATATAGTGGCATGAGGATTCGTCAATACACTGTTTGACATAGACACCTCAGAAGTTTCTTCATCCAATTCAGATGTAATCTTCGAGGATTCAGCCTCTACAATAAAAGTAGGACGTAAATCTTCTTCGATGTCTCCTGACTCATCATACATCACCAACCGAGTACCTTGAGATGTAATAGTCTGTGAAGGAGCAGATTGAGAGTTAGTGGAATCGGTAGACGTTTTTTCTTCATTCAATGAATATGTTTGCGCTGAATCATTTCCACAGCCAAAAAAAGCGACCATAGTAATGCTACACACCAATACATATCCCAAGATATACTTCATGAAGCGTCTCGGACATTGCGTGAATAAATCCCCCGCAAGCCCTTCAAGGTCAATAGCGGGTCCACAACATCAATGGAATCAGCCGTTTCCGCAATCACTGGAGCCAAACCACCCGTCGCAACCACAGTACATTGAACTCCCGCTTCTTCACTAATTCGACGTACCATACCATCCACCATATCAGCCGAACCATAAGTCAACCCACCCCGGATGTGATCCACTGTGTTTCGACCAATAATCGATTTAGGGGTGGATATTTCAACTCGTGGCAATTTAGCGCAGTTCTCAAACAACGCATTGGCAGACAACTGAATGCCCGGCACAATAATTCCGCCTTTGTATTCAGCTTTATCTGTAACGTAATCAAAGGTAGTGGCTGTACCAAAATCGATTATGATTAATGGACCATCGTGTTCATCCACCGCTGCAACAGCATTCACCAAGCGATCAGCACCCAACTCTTTCGGATTTTCAATATGCAATTGAATGCCTGTCTTAACACCCGGTTCAATCATCAAAGGTTCTAAATTAAACGACTGACGCACAACTTCGGTTAGTGCCATGTTAAATTGGGGAACCACACTAGACACACAGCAACCATTGATATCCGAGGGACGTATATTGTCTTGCTGCAAGAGCATCATGATCAAAACACGCAATTCATCACTAGTATGATTGTGCGTGGTTACGATACGCCAATGCACGACCAACTCAGTATCGCGGTACAGTCCAATTACTGTATTGGAATTTCCTACATCAATGACCAATAACATTTACCTGTCTTCTCCGTCAGCTATTTCTATTTCGCCACTCATGATTCGCTTGGTACCTTCAGTCGTTTGTATTATTAATGCCCCAATTTCATCGATACATTCTACTTCACCAAGGACATCGCCAATCTGTACCCGCTTCCCGATCAGACCACATCGACGTGACCAATCTGAACGCACACTTTCCAATTTCCCATTGCGAATTAACTCTATATAATAATCCAAATGTTTCAAAATATCAGTTAATAAAACCACGCGATTCCATGGAATATTCGTTAAAGAGTCCAAAGAACCTGCAATCTTCTGTAATTCATCAGGAAAGTCTTCTGTACAATGATGTACATTCAACCCTATACCCAAGGCCATTCGATTATTCTTATGTTCCACCAGTATACCGCAGATCTTCTTGCCGTCCAACAAAATGTCATTAGGCCACTTAATGGTAGTCCCAGGACACTTCTCACCCAATGCATCTTGCACCGACAACGCAGCAGCAAATGTTAATCCCTGCACCAAACCATCCAGACACACTGTAAACCATAAGCCTTTACCCGGTGCACTATGCCAACTTCGTTGGAGCCGACCACGTCCGGCTGTTTGCTGATCAGCAATAACCAATAAGCCTTCGTACCCTTCGTTGAGCACAAAGGAATTGCTAGAGTCTAACGCTTCAAAAATACGAATCTCTTTTGCAACATGTGAAGTGTTCGGAGGGTTATCCAAAAGCGATTCGAAGACTTGAGGAGATGTGGAGTCGGCCATAGCCATACCCATTAATGAATTTCGATGGTTAAAGAAAAATCGACCGAAGGCGCAGAATGCGTAATCGAGCCTACTGAAACGATATCAATTCCAGTAGCAGCAATGCCTGCCACTGTCGATAAATTTACATTGCCGCTGGCTTCAAAAGTCACGGATGTATCACGCCCCATCTCAACCGCTTGACGCATGTCATCCAAACTCATATTATCCAGCATTATCACACCAGCTCCCGCAGCAATGGCTTCTTGACATTCAGCGAGATTGGTCACTTCGACTTCAATATTGAGCAGGTGATGCGAACCGTCATGCGCCTGCGAAACCGCTAGCTGAATGCCGCCTGCAGCCTGAATATGATTTTCCTTAATTAAGATCCCATCATACAACGCCTGACGGTGATTCCAGCCACCGCCATGCCGTACCGCTACTTTTTCCAAATCGCGTAGCAAAGGCGTCGTCTTGCGTGTATCACAGATGCGTACAGGATTCTCGTGTACCGCCGCCACATACTTAGCGGTCTCCGTTGCAATCCCTGATAAATGCTGTAGAAAATTCAGCGCCGTACGTTCGCCCGTGAGTGTTGCACGAGTCAACCCAGTAAAGGTCGCGACCACATCACCGTTAGTAAATGTTTCTCCGTCAGCCATAGACTGCCAATCCTTGGCCTCGGCCTCGACATGGTCAAAAACGGATCGATAAATATCTACTCCACTAAGGACACCGTCTTGCTTCGCCTTAAGGATCGCTGTACATGTTGACTGCTCAGGCACTGTCAGCTCAGAGGTGATATCGCGACCACCGATATCTTCCTTGAGCGCTTGGGAGATCAGGTCATGGGTCTTCTTAGATAGATTCATGAGGGGTCCAATGCTTAATGGTTATCTAACATCTCGCGGACAGTCGTAACCATCTCGCTACGTGCTACAGTAACTTGGGTATTCTTCCCGGCAGCGCGATACGCGTCGCGTTCCTTGATGTCTTCCTTAAGCTTCTTCCCGGTGATGAGATCCTTAATAGCGACTTCGCCTTTGGCAAGTTCATCTTCACCTACAATGATCGCGATAGGAATCTCTAAACGATCCGCGTGTGCGAGTTGATCCTTCATCTTCATCTTCTTGGAGAAGTACGCTTCGGTGTTGATGCCGGCTTCGCGAAGCTCTGCAGCTAAGTGGAGCGCCTCGGTAGAGGAAATCCCCAGACCCACAATAAGCGCCTGCACTGTTGACTTCACAGGCTTAACTGCTTTGAGTTTGGTAAGTGCGGCCATGAGGCGGTCGAGACCGACAGACATGCCTGTGCTGGGAATATCGCGGTCGAGGAAACGACCTACGAGGCCGTTGTAGCGGCCACCACCCATCACGGAACCAAACTTGGGCGCTTTGGGAATGACCGTTTCAAATACCGGGCCTG
This sequence comes from uncultured bacterium, assembly GCA_938082445.1. GTDB lineage: Bacteria > Hydrogenedentota > Hydrogenedentia > Hydrogenedentales > DTSJ01. Next base: position 3,263 of record CALLLL010000162.1, on the reverse strand, counting down.
TGTAGTAATCGAGGCCGCGCGTGAGGCTGGGTGAGAACCACGCGTGGTCTTCTTCCACGCCGAGCGCGTTAAGGACTTCAGCCAATTCACGCATCTCGGCAATGGCTTCTTTAGTATTGTCGGCGTCAGGCAAAATGGCTTCGAGGTTGTCGACGATATTGGCGCGTGAAGTGCCGCGCGTCGAGATGAATTCGATTATTTTTTCGATTTGTTCGGGCGCGAGGTGGACACCGGGGATGGGATCGCCGGATTTATCGATACGACCGTCTGCGAGTTCTTCGCGAACGCAGTCGATACCGACTTTGGCCAACTTATCCACTACGCGAAGGACGTGTTTTTGTTTTTCGAGTTCAGTGATGCCGGCGCCGACGAGCAGAGCGTCGATAAGTTTACGGTTGTTGATCAATACCCGGAAACTCGGTGCGCCCGCGGCCTGCATGACTTCGCACATGATGGAGATAATCTCGCCATCCACAGCGACATTATCGGCACCCGCCGCGTCGATGTCGAATTGGGTGAATTGGCGGAATCGGCCAGGGCCGGGTTTATCAGCGCGCCAGACAGGGCCGATAGCATATCGGCGTACAGGCACTTTCATTTTATCTGGATACTGCGCGAGTAGACGTGAAAACGGCACGGTTAAATCAAAGCGCAGTGAGATGTCTTCGCCCTCAGGACTTTCTAAGCGGAAAAGGTCTTTGTTGGTTTCCTCACCGCCGGTCCCCATCAGCACGTCCAAATGTTCCAGCGCAGGCGTTTCGAGCGGTACGAAGCCGTATTTTTCGAAAATGGCTTCGATTTTCGCGATCAACGATTTGCGGTGGATGAGGTCTTCGGGCAATAAATCCTGAAAACCTTTTAAAGTACGGGGTGTGACGCGTTCGGGTGTGTCGGACATTGAGTTACCTTGCATAATTGATATTAAAGGGGAAACAAACACGCAAAGTGTACTATACAGCCCCTAACTACCGCAATTTATTCCATTTCACACCTTATTTTGGGTTTCAATAAGGATAAAATTGTATTTAACTATAAATGTATTGACGTAAAATCATCTATACTGTATTCTAGCCTCATAGAACAGCTGGATCAATCTCGTATGGGTATGAAATTGAATTAGTTTCCGGTTGCTCCTTTAAGGAAGAACTCATGAAATATTCTTTTGCCATAGTACTTTTTTGTAGTTTCTCTTCAATCCTATATGCTGCCTCACCGGGTCTTCCCTTTACGGAAAATTTTTCCAACCAAAATCTCGTAAACTCCTCCAAGAGCACAGCACTTTGGTCCCCAACAGAACAAGCTATTTACCTTCAATGGGCCGACTTTTTAAAGGAAAATAAAGTTGAACTTCATGAAAATTCATTTCACATTCCTGACGAAAACTATGCGACTGAAATTGTTGAACTATTTGATATGAATGGTGATGGTCATCTTGACATAGTTACTTTAAGTCAGCATGGTAAATTTAACATCCGCCTTAATACTGGAAATACAATCCCCTTTGACGATTCATCTACATTTATTGAATTACAAATAGATACAGAATTTCGAAACTATTTTGCCGTTGGAGACGTAAACCACGATGGCAGTTTGGATATTATAACTGGAGGAACTCAGACTGAAAAACTCAAACTCTATCTAAACAATAACAGTAACATCCCTTTTGATATATCAACTTCAGGGATTCCAATTGGTAATAATTCCGAAAATGCTTTTCATCCCACTTTGTGCGATTTCGACGATGATGGCGATATGGATATAGTCGTCATTATCTATGACGATGTTGTTGTGTTCCATAATAATGGTACTGACATACCCTTTGGCGAGTTTGATGAAGGTCAACTCATCGACACCATAACACGTGGATCACTTAGAGATATAGAAATAGGAGACATGAATAATGATGGAAATCTCGACATAGTTATATCAACTATATATGCTTCAACATCTGAAATTTACCTATATCTCAATACCGGAAATGGAATTTCTTTTAATCCATCAGGGGTCATAGAAACCGACACTAAGATTGATGATTTAAATTTAGGTGATATGGATGGTGACGGGGATCTCGATCTCGTCTCAGGGCATAGACATCTATTCCTCAATGAGAGTGATAGTAACGGCATCCCATTTAGTTCCAGCATAACCAGCACAATCATTGGTACAGATCCAGCCCTCGACCGTTCAGCTTCTGGTGGTCTTGGCGCAAATTCCGCTTTGGCAGATATGGATGGCGATGGAGATTTGGATTTAATATCAGGGGTCTATGAACATTCATCAGGATATGACCGTTACGATAAGTTATATCTTAATGATGGCGACAGCGACCCTTTTGATTCTGTAACAACAGGGATTACAATTTTCGTGAATCGGACTGCCACTACAGATGTAGCCATAGGTGATCTAAATAGCGATGGCACAATGGACGTAGTTGCTTTTGGTCATGGTTTCGAGCATTCCTATGTCTGCCTCAATTACCCTGAAAATATACAGTATTATCCGATAGCACCCAGAACCCCCTTAAACACCTTCGCTGATAGAACTTCAAGCATTGCACTTGGCGATTTAAATGCTGATGGCCACCTCGACGTTGCCGTTGGGAATGGGCATCCATTTGGAGATGGGCTCGGGTATAGAGAAGCCAACACTTTCTATCTTAATGACGGCATAAATACTTCATTCATAGGATATGTGATCGATACAGCCATCAATGCCACCCACTCAATTGATATCGCGGATATGGATGGCGATGAAACCTTAGATATTGTTGCTGGAAATGGATATGACGAAAGCAGCAAGCTTTTCCTTAACGATGATGAGCTCATCCCCTTCCAAACTGTTGGAGCAGGCAAAAATTTTGGTCCAATGACCAATCACAACATTAGCACTACAGACATTGCCTTGGGGGATTTAGATGGTGATGGTGATATTGATGTCGTAAAAAGTAATTATGGGCATAAACCCAAAATTTACCTCAATGATGGTGACGATGATCCGCTTGACACATCAGGCGGGGGACTCAATATCGGCACGCTTGATGATAAAGGTATCTACGTTGAATCGTCCATAATTATTGCTGATATGAACGGTGATGGCGACCTTGCCATTATTATAGGCACGATTAGAGAACCCAACAAACTCTTTCTCAATGATGGCGATGCGAACCCCTTCGATTCCGCTGGGGATGGCCTTGATATTGGAACTGATGAAGACGATACACGCGCCATAGTAGTAGGTGATATCGATAATGATGGTGATTTGGA
>CALLLL010000161.1 GCA_938082445.1 uncultured bacterium | reverse complement strand
GTGACTGCTGGGACAACGCTCCCATGGAACGATTCTTCAGTAGCTTGAAAAGCGAATGGCTCAAAGGTAGGATATTTAAGAATCACGAAGCAGCCACCACTGCCATATTTGAATACATCGAGACCTTTTACAATCCCAAACGGCGACACCAAGCCCTCGGCTACCAATCGCCCATTCAATACGAAAACAACATGAAACTACACCAAACACTAGCAGCATAAATTACCGGATTGACCGTCCACTATAGATGGAGCATTACAAAGTGAAATAGGCTACAGTCATAAGACCATTCGAGACACAGTAGAAGTCCTCGATCTCAAGCATCCCCAAAATGGATGGCAACTGAGCGCCCCCATGCCTTCACCAGCTCGGGGGTGGTCCGCATCAACATTCTCAAACAATACACTCTTCGTGTTTGGCGGTATAACCTGGGACATCAAAAATACAATTATAGCAACGCAGGAGACACTCTCATTCACGACACAAGAAAATAAATGGAAGAAACACACACCACCCCCCATAGGAGTGAGTGGATGGGAGGCAGCACTCTTCAAAAAACGGTACGCCATGATCACAGGTGGAGTATACCGTCCCGATCCAGAATCCCCAATGATATGGTCCGACCTAACTCTGGTCTACGATACCCAAGAAGACCAATGGTTTCAGGTAGAAGGAGTATTGCCCCCAGGAGCAGTCTTTAACGATCCAGGAGTCGTCATCATCGGAGACACCATATACGTACTAGGCGCAGAAGGCCCAGGCGGAAGCCACTATAATTATTTTTTAATCGGTAAGATTCAGCCTGCTAAAAATATCGAATAGAATTATAAGACGTATGTATGCTTAAGCAAAAGATTCAGATCGGTATTGAAATATGCTACGAACTGATTATCATCCGAATTGAGCATGTCATTGAATGTTTATCGAGAAGTGCCGAGGTTTTTAAAAATGCTCGTCGTGTAAGTTTCATCAATTCCCCCGAATGCTCATTCATTAAAACTAAATGGTATTATTTACGACAATACCTCATCAATAACATGACCATGAACGTCGGTTAGACGTCGGTCGATTCCGTCTTTGCGCACGGTGAGTTTTAAGTGGTCGATACCGAGCAGGTGCAGAATTGTGGCATGGAGATCATAGCAATAAGTTGCGCCGTCTTCTGTCTTATAGCCCCAGTCATCGCTCTTGCCGTATGACACTCCGGGCTCGACACCCGCGCCCCACAACCACGTGACGAAACTACCTCCGTTGTGGTCACGTCCAGTCCCAGCTTGCGCAAAGGGTGTGCGACCGAATTCCGTTGTCCAGATAACCAAGGTATCTTTATCGAGACCGCGGGATTTCAGATCGCGGAGCAGTGCTGCAATCGGTTTGTCCACGCTCGCGGCCATAGGGGGGAGTTCGTCGATGATACTGCCATGGTTGTCCCAATTGGCCACGGCTCCTTGAGGGCCACTCCACACTTGAACAAAGCGCACGTCCCGTTCAATCAGTCTTGTCGCCAGTAAACATCGACGGCCGAAATCTTCGGTGACTTTTTCTTCCATGCCATAGGCCTTTCGCACATGCTCAGGCTCTTTCATCACGTCGAAAGCCTCCGGCGCAGCGAGCTGCATCTTAGCCGCCAATTCATAACTGGCAATGCGCGCATCCAATCGGGAGTCGCCGGGGTGTGTACTGGCATGGACGCGATTGATTTTGTCCAAGAGAGACAGGCCCGAGTGATCGGCGTCGGAATTCGTGAACCCGAATTTCTCCTCTGGAAACAAATCGGGCACGGGCTGAGCTAAGGCCGCGTTGATGACTGTGCCTTGATGGACAGACGGGAGAAACCCGGAAGAGAAGCATCCTTTCTGATTGTATGGCAAGCCTTTGGCATCCGGAAGCACCACAAATGACGGCAAGTTTTCGGTGATGTTCCCCAAGGCATGTGATATCCACGAGCCCATACATGGGAAACCGGGCTGCAGAAATCCTGAATTCATCATGTAGGTGCCGGGGCCGTGTACATTGGTTTTCGTGGTCATGGCCATGAGAAACGCCATCTCGTCCACGAGCTTGGCTTGTTCAGGAAAAAGACTACTGACCCAACGACCGCTCTCGCCGTGTTGTTTGAATTCAAAGGGACTCTTCATGATGGCACCCGCTTCTGCCACGAAGCCATCCGGCTTCACTTTTGGGCCAAGCATCTGACCATCAAGGCGCGCCAACTCCGGTTTATAGTCGAAGAGGTCCATGGGACTCGCCCCGCCCGTCATGAATAGCTGGATCACCCGTTTAGCCTTGGGCGGATGGTGAAATGGAACGACAGCAGAAGCCTCATTGGCCATCATTTGCGCCAAGGCCAAGCCAGCAAATCCACCACCGACATTCATCAGGAAATTTCGTCTGCTTAGTGTTGGGTGCTCAGAGTGATTCATCGATTAATCCACAAATAAATATTCGTTACTATTCAGTATAACGCGGCACAGGGCGGCTAAACCATGAGTATTGGCATATGTTCGAAATTCTGTCTGCTCTTCAGCATTGGGCTCTCGATTCCAAGCCAGTTGTGTGGCGCGTGCAATCTGTATGTCTAAGTCAGAGGACTCTTCGGTTAAGCGATCAGCCATGGCTTGCGCGTGATACAGTACAAATTCATTATTGTACAGCGCCAATGCTTGAAGTGAGGATACAGAGAATCCTCGCTTGGGCGAAAGGAGGCCCAAGTCGGGAAAGTCCAAAGTTTCCAACAAGGGGTCGGCAATGCCGCGCCATACAAAACGATAGATGCTTCGACGATTCGCGCCGTCAGCGTCCCAATCGTAGGCATCATAGTCGAGCGTGGGCGTGAGTTGCGGACCTGGCCCTTGAGTGAAGTGCTGTACCCCGGGTCCTCCCATTGTCAGATCCAGATTGCCCGAGATTGCCTTCGTGTAATCGTGAAATGTCTCCGCGTCTAAACGGTGACGAAGTTGTCGCCAGAGCAAACGGTTATCTTCGTCAATTTCCACAGCGTCTTCACGCGTCATCGAAGATTGCTGATAGGTTTGACTCGTTACAATCATCTTGTGCAGGTCTTTCAACGAACCGTTCGCCTCATCGCGAAACCATACCGCTAACCAATCGATGAGTTCTGGGTGGGAGGGCGTTCCGCCCATGCGCCCGAGATCGCTTGGGGTATCGCACAGTCCTCGTCCAAAATGATACTGCCATACGCGATTCACGATACTTCGCCACGTCAGTACGTTGTCGCGATGTGCAATCCAGTCGGCCAACGCCGCGCGACGAGACGCTTCATCCTCAGGGGCGGTCAATTCAAAACGAGCGGGCAATGCAGTAATAACAGATAAGGCTCCCGGCTCCACCAATTCAGCCGGAGAATCAAAGTTTCCGCGCTCCATGCGATGCACGGGTTTGGGTTTTGCAAGAGTTACCCATTTGGGCGCGTCCGCGCCATCAGGCATATCCACCGATGACGCAGCAGCATACACACTTGAGTACTCAGGAAATTCAGCCAATGTATCATCAGAGACAAACCGCAGAATTGCAGCTGCTCGTTCAACGCGTTCAGACTCTGTAAGTTCCGTGAAGGCTATGGATAGCTTTTCCACTATGGATGTGGGTAACGCCACGGTACTTTCCGTCCCTTCCCCTGAAACATCCAGTCGAAACTCTCCAATAATATGTCCCGTTCCGTGAAGTTGATCCAGAACAATGGACAGGCGGTCTCCCGGGTTCATAACAAGGGCTTCATCGAAGCCAAATACCGCATGGTGAGGCAGTCCAACTGCCGGGTGAATACCCCAAGCCGTTCCGGTGTTTCCGTCAATGGATTTCTCCACACCCCAGTCGGTCTGATTAAAGTCCGCCGTGGCCCGACGCAGTTTAATTTGGGTAGGGTTCAGTTCGCCTTGTTTAAATACGCGTACGGTTATTTCTGAGAGATGGAAGTTGCCCTCGTGACGCCCCGGCCCTTTTTTCGGTAGCTTATCTACTGTGAAGACATTTAACCGGATCGCTGTGAGCTCTTTGAGTTCCGTTGTGCCCGTGATGGTGTAGGTGGCCTTATCCGGTCGCGGACCACCCGACTGAATCGCCCCGTTGGGACGACGCGTGAGCATTACGCCATCGGTGGATTGAAAGGTTTCCACATTCAGCGGCGTCCAAGTCTTTTCTACTTTTCGCTCAGACAGCCACTCCTTTACACGCTCCACATGCTCCGATTGAAGTAAAGTTTCACCATCCTTAGCCTGAGCAGCGGAAAGGACTGTGCGCCAATGATCTCGGTCACGCTTCGTTTTCGGGTCCGCATCGTAGGCAAGGTCGCCTTTAATGATTCCGGAAAACACCGCCTGCAATGCGTAATAATCCTGTTGGGGAACGGGATCAAATTTGTGGTCATGACAACGGGCACAACTCGCGGTGGTACTGACAAATGCCGCCATGGTTTGCGTGACCATCGAATCTCGATCCAGGTAGTCGAAAGTTACTCCAGATGTGATATAGGTACTGAGGTCAAAAGGCGTTGCGCCCAAGTAGCCCAAGGCCGGAGTCAATTGCGGCTCGTCAGGATAAAAATAATCCGTGGCCAACTGCTCCCGAATAAAACGCGCCCAAGGCTTATCTTCATTCAATGACTGAATCACATAGTCCCGATACGGCCATGCATTTTCACGCGCAATATCATGTTCATAGCCATGGGTATCGGCGAATTGTATGGTGTCCAGCCAATGCCGTGCCCACCGTTCCCCGTAACGCGGTGAGGCGAGTAAATGGTCGACTAAGTCTTCATAGGCAGTAGGGCTTGAATCGGAGATAAAAGCCTCTACCTCTTCAGGCGAGGGCGGTAAGCCGATCAGATTGTAATAAAGGCGTCGAATCAGTGTGACGCGCCCCGCTGCAGGTGATGGGGCCAAATTCTTCTCGCTTAGTTTCTCCAGAATAAAACCATCGATCGGATTGCTCTCATTTCCCGGTACCACAGGCGATACCAAGGGCTCCAGTGACCAGTGTGGCAACACCTCCTCTACCTTACCCGCCAGCGCATCCGGCCAGATCGGCCCCGCATTGATCCAGTCGCGTAATAGCGTGATTTCATCTTCAGACAGTGGTTGCGCCTTACTTTTCTCCGGCGGCATTTTCATCTCTGGATCTACACCGGACACAAATTCGATCAATGCGCTATTCTGTGCATCGTGCGGAATGATCGCCGGATACCCGCTATCGCCTCCACCAATGGAGATGTCACGCACATCCAGCCGATACCCGCTTTTCTGCTTTTCTGGACCATGACACTGAAAACAACTCCGTTCCAGAATCGGAAGGACATCCCGTTCGAAATCAGGCGACGGCTCAGCGAAAATTATCCCCGTAATAAACTGTAGCGCGACAACGGTCGCTATCCTTATTCTATCCATTAATTGAGTCCAGTGGGATTGCCCTTATGCAATGATGTCGTGTACAACGTTACCATATACATCAGTCAGGCGATAGTCGCGCCCGGAGTAGCGGTAAGTGAGTTGCTCGTGATCGATGCCCATGAGGTGCAGGATTGTGGCGTGGAGGTCGTGCACGTGTACCGGGTTTTCGGTTGCGTGCCACCCGTATTCGTCGGTCGCGCCATAGGTCATCCCGCCTTTGACACCGCCACCGGCCATCCACATTGTAAAACCGAAAGGATGATGCTCACGCCCGTTGTCGCCCTCGGCCGTGGGGGTACGTCCAAATTCACCGCCCCATATGACAAGGGTATCGTCGAGCAACCCGCGAGCCTTGAGGTCCTTAAGTAAGCCCGCGATGGGCTTGTCCGTGGCCGCACAATTGTTGGGGAGTTCTTGGCGCAACCCGCCGTGCTGGTCCCAGAGCTGACAACTTTTTCGCTTGGAGGTTTGTGTATGATACACCTGAGTGCAGCGTACGCCGCGTTCGGCTAAGCGCCGTGCCATGAGACATTGCTTACCAAAGATTTCCGTGACAGGATCGTCGAGGCCGTAAAGGTTACGTGTGGCCTCGGATTCGCCTTTGATGTCGAAGGCTTCAGGGGCTTCGGTTTGCATACGGTAGGCAAGCTCAAAAGACTCAATACGTGCATTAAGACGATTATCGGCTCCGCGCGTGGCGGCATGTTGCTCATTAATCATTTTAAGCGCGTCTAATTGGGCGCGTTGTGTCTTACTACTAAATTGGCTATTGCCGAGATTCGCGATAGGGTTATTGAGATCGACCAGGAGTGTCCCCTGATTGGAGGCCGGCAAAAAACTCGATCCCCATAACGGTGCGCCCTGTGCCGGTTGCGCGGGACTGAGCACGACAAAGCCTGGTAGGTTTTGATTCTCACTACCGAGTCCATAGAGCAACCACGAGCCTAAGCTAGGACGTGAAAAAGATTGCTCGCCCGTGTTCATCTGCAGGCAAGCACCGTTGTGGTTGATGTTATCGGCCACCATCGAGCGAATCATGCACAGATCATCAGCACACGTCGAAATGTGCGGTAACAGCTCGCTGATTTCCATGCCGGATTCACCGTGTCGTGCAAATTTCCACGGAGAACCCAGTAAGTTTCCAGTCTTCGTTCTATGCAACGCAGGCATAGCGAAAGGTAAAGGCTTTCCACTTTCTGTTTGCAGGCGAGACTTGGGATCGAAGAGATCCACATGCGATGGGCCACCCGCCATAAACAGAAAAATAACCCGCTTGGCTCGTGGAAACAGATGTCCTGTGCTCAGGGTAGAAGCGGCGGCTTCGCCATTGAGCATACCCGCGAGACCCAGCATTCCAAAGCCATTGGCAAAGGTGCGCAAGGCGTCACGTCGGGTCATAGGATTTTGTGGATGAAATGGATTCATAGCCCTGCTCCTAGTCTATGAAATAAAATTCGTTGCTGCACAGCAATATTTGTGCATAAGCCGTCAAGGCTTCAGAAGATTCAGGATAGCCCATTTTATTGAGTGTGGATTCGGCAAAGGCCAATTCACTCTCGCTGGGATAGCGTGAATATAAACGACGATACATTTCCTCAACAGGTTTATCCCCTACCTTCGCACTCAACGCTTCTGCAGCTGTTAAAACTAAGGGATGATTCATGAGATACAAGGCTTGCGGCGCTACGGTTGACTCGTTGCGGGTAGCGATACTCGAGGTGGGATCAGCACCATCGAAAAGCGTGACGAAGGTGTTCAGCTTGGAGCGATTCGTGCGTAAATACAAGGTTCGTCGAGGGGTAGCGACATCAATAAATGCTGGACCGCCAGAGGCCGTGTCAAGGCGATCCGTCACGAACATGAGTGAGTCGCGTAGCGATTCGGCATCAAGACGTCGACGATTCATACGTGCGAGTAATAGGTTTTCAGGATCAGCTATGAGGTGTTCATCGCTGGCATGACTCGATTGCTGATAGACTGCTGAATTCAGCAGTGTACGATGCAGTTCCTTAAGACTCCAACCTGATTCAATGAATTGCGTGGCGAGTGCATCCAGCAGTTCAGGATGCGTCGGTACTATGCCCTGGGTACCAAAATCACTCGGCGTACGCACGAGTCCCGCACCAAAGTGGTGCTGCCAAACACGATTCACCATCACTCGGGCCAGTAAGTCAGAGCAATCTTCCGTGAGCCAATTCGCCAAATCCAGTCGTCCGCTTCCCTGCGTAATCGGACGTTGCGATGTGCCACTAATCAATGCAGGCATTTGTCGTGACACCAGGTCCCCTAGATTGCTGTACTCCCCACGCTTATGCACACGCACATCCTGTATCCCTGCGTACTCAGTCGTCGGCACACCGCCTTCTTGAATGCCGATGGCATACTCTATAGGGTTCACCAACTGTGTTTCCAAGGCCTTGATTTCTCGATTGATAGCCGGTACGCGTGAATCGCCGAGCATTGGTGGGGATTTAAGCCAGAAAGGCGCGTTCAGTACAAGTAATTGTTGAACTGCCGCATGCAATGGTGAAGTAGAGTCGCTAAATGCAGTATCTATATTCGCCTGAATAGCTTTCGCAGCTTCCTTCATTTCTTGGATATCGCGAGACTCAGTACTCAGTGCAGTCCACCATGGTGAGAAAAGATTCGGATCAAGGTTGGGCTTGCCCGATTCACGATGCAACCACCACACATCAGGATTACCCTTAGCATCGGGCCAAGGATTTCCTTGGGCAAATTCTGGCAGAATATCGGAGGCTATGCTCCAGACTTTATCTGCTCCTGATACAATTTCTAGACTAACCTGTGTCGTATCGCAGGAGTAATCATTGTTGGGTAATACAGTGAGTAGCACTTGGTCGCTGCGGTTAACACCTAATGGTGCGTCAACCTTAATTGTGGACATACCGCCATTATCAAACTGACCTGTAGCAATGGTTTCCTCCACACCGGATGCGCGATGCACCAGAGTCCACTCAATTCCGTTACCGCAATTGGCATCGGCATCCTTCACTATGCCACTGACAGTGACAATGGCATCCTCAGGCGCGCGCCACACAATGCCTACGCCTTCATTAGGCGCGGGGTGCATAACCAAGGATTGAGCGGGTTGAAGAATGGTGCTGTAGCGCACTTCAGTGTCCATGGTATTAGCAACGGCCGACGGCGTGGAGTCCGTATCTTGACGAGATGATAAGCCTGGAAAGTTTTGGAAGTTTTTACTCACACCTTGAAGCGCAGGAATTATTTCACCCTTTACTACACGCTTCCAATTACGCAACACATCCTCATTTAACTCTGGAGTAGAAGTATCCTCAAGAATGGTCGCCATGAGATAGCGATCCGTTTGCGCCATCTCGCGAGTGGCAAACGTAGTACGTGCTTGCTTGAGCAAATCATCTCGTTCTGTACGCAATGTAACAAGCCGTTCCTCAGCCGCTGTGCGCTTAGCCAAGCTGTCCTCGGAAGCCAAAGCCAAATGAAGGATAGGCGAGCCCTCAGTTTTCATGCCCGGTCCTGGCAAGATGCTGCTGCTATAAAAAATACCTGCGAGGCCGTAATAATCTTTAGTCGAGAAAGGATCGAATTTATGGTCATGACAGCGCGCACAGGCCATGGTGGAGCCCAGAAACGTCCGCATCACCACATCCACTTGATCATCCACGATATCGGCCACCATTTTTTCTTTATCCGCATCGCCCTGCGGCCAATTGCCAATCGCGAGCATCCCCGTCGCGATGAGTCCATCACGATTGAAACTACCATCAGCAAGGGGCGTCACATCCCCTGCGACTTGGTCGGATACAAAGCGGTCATAGGGCATGTCGAAATTCATCGCGTTGACGACCCAATCCCGATAACGCCAAATTTCAATCACATCGGTTTTCACACTAGCGCGTGAATCAAAAGAGTCAGTGTACCGCACTACATCCAGCCAATGCCGGGCCCAACGCTCGCCATAGTGAGGCGACGCAAGTAAACGCTCAACCAATTGTTCATACGCATCGGGACGTGTGTCCGTAAGAAAAGTATCAACCTCATCTGGAGTCGGTGGAAGCCCAATGAGGTCATACGTCACACGGCGAATTAGGGTGGGCTTGTCAGCTTTGGCTGAAGGCTGTAATCCGGCCTGTTCCAAAGCGTGCAATATAAATTGGTCGTTGGTGGTTACAGGCCAAGCTGTATCATTTACATTCGGTAAAGTCGTGGGCGACAGTGGTTGATATGCCCAATGCTGCGCCCGCGCCTCAAGCAATTCGTACACAGCGACATCATCCGCTACGGTAGAAAAAGAGAGTGCTATGAACGTGACCCAAAGCCAGCGTTGACAAGTAATATGCATGAAACCTCCAATGGCGAAGTCTAAAGTCGATCATAGTAAAGTATCGGATAGTTTTCAATGAATAAATCGACTTTTGACGGAGGTGAACTCAGTCATTACCTATTACGAAACCCAACGAGGATGTTCGACACCGAAATTATTGATGCCTTGGGTTAATTTTCGTTAATTCATACCGCCTGCATCTAAAGCTCATTTAGCCAAGTTTACTAATTGACTCTTAAGACGAATTCGACTAAGGTAATAGTATATATATAGCTTGGCCAAAATTCAAAAAGGGCCTGTTAATATTGACCGAAAGTCGCCAGCTATAAAAATAACACCCTCAACACGGTGCGTCCGCATAGTGCCTTAAACGGACGTCCACCAGCACCCGAAACCATTCTCCACAGAAAGGACTTTACAACTTATGACCTTAACCCTATACTAACTTAAACACTGGTACCATTAACGGGGGCAGACCACCTAGATTCAGATGGTAGCTTCGATGAAATCTACAACGGCCCCGGAGTACTCGTTTGGGAACAATTTCAGGGTCGAAAGCTACCTTCGAACGGCCAATACCAGATTTCCTTAACCAAGCTTGGCGGTGTTAAAAGTCGCGTCGAACTGATTCTCACCTAATTTAGACCCTAATTCCCTGCTAACAGGGAAAAGATCAGGGAAGTGTTTTTCGGGGTGTTTTGGCCTCGAAAGACCTGTTCTCGACCCAGACTTAAGTCTCTGGCGTGGGATCGTGATTTCCCGCTATAATTCAAGGGTGTTAGTAAATAGATCGGCGGGTTCTGGTCAATGTTTACAGGTATTTTTTGAAAATACCGGGAGATATAGTTTTGGGGAATAATCATCTAATTTATCCTTTATTTACCCTGCTGTTGAAGTGGCTAACGCCGAAATATAACGCGAGACTTCGATTCCTAGAATTCCAAATTGAAATGCTGCGTTCAAGGCTGGATTTAGACCGAATCAGCACCACACCCGAAGAGCGAAAAACTTTAGTGGCCATCGGTGAACAATGCGGTCACGATGTCGATGAGCTTATCAAAGTCGTAATTCCAGACACCTACAAACGTTGGGTACGGGAAATTGGCCGTGGGGAGGACTATAAGCCCAAGGGCCGTCCTCGGAAATTTGGTCGGATGGTCCGTAGCCTGATTCGCCGAATCTCTGGCGAGAACCTAAGTTGGGGCTACAGACGAGTAACCGGGGAGCTCAAAAAGTTGGGAATTAAGATTGGACCATCAACCGTTCGCAATATCATGCTCGAAGAGGAACTCGGTCCGCCTCCACATCATACTCAGCAAGATATGCCCATCACGTGGAAAACCTTCATCGATGCACATAAGGAAAGTCTGGTAGCCTGCGACTTCTTCACCAAGGACATACGCACCCTATTTGGTATTCATCGCGTTTACGTCATGGTGTTTATACATATAGGCAGTCGTAAAGTGTATTGCTCCTACCCAACCGAACATCCACGGAATAACTGGATTATGCAACAATGCCGTAACATGTCCATGTGGTTAGATGACGAAGGCTTGGAATGTAAGTACCTGCTTCGAGATCGAGATGAGATATGTCCCACGACGAAGATGAAAGACTTCTTCAATGTGGAAGACATCAAGGTTATTAAAACACCTGTTCGAGCACCGAAGGCCAATGCATACTGCGAATCATTTATAGGCACATTCAAACGAGAATGTTTAAACCACTTCGTGATCTTCCACAAAAGTCAATTGAGCTACATTTGCAAGACTTGGGTAAAATACTACAACGCCGAACGACCCCATCGTGGAAAGGATAAAGGCAACAACGTGCTAGATGTCGATTTCACGCCTCAAACCCAAGGTCGCGTCAGATGCAAACAACAGCTCGGTGGACTCATCAAGAGTTATTACCGAGAACCACCCGACACCAAAGCTGCTTAGCCTCGATTTCATTTCACCTATTCTTCAATTTTCATAGAGCTTCCTTATGAAGGATGAACGGGCCACCATGCCCGCTCCTAAAAATCTATGTACATCTTGCCAAAATCTCTACATCCAAACGATATTTTTCATTGAAAAAATCTATCCGTCGTGCTATTTTCGGAGAACAATATGCTGATAATCATAATGAATTCTACCCGATCTAATTACTAACACCCTCAAATACAACAATGTCGGAACGTGAGTATGTGGCTTGAAGACGAAGGCTTGGACTGTAAGTATCTCTTGCGGGATAGAGAAGTAGTGTATCCCGAGGACAGTATGAAAGCCTTCTTCAAAGCTGATGGGATATCTGTCATCAAAACTCCAGTTCGCGCGCCCAAAGCCAATGCTTATTGTGAATCATTTATAGGAACATACAAACGTGAATGTCTCAATCACTTCATGTGCTTCAGCGTTGACCAATTACATTATGTAAATAGGACTTGGATTCGGTATTACAACACAGAACGACCACATAGAGGAAAGGGCATCGACAATAACGTGCTAGACGTTAACTTCAGACCTCAGTCTCAAGGCCGTGTCCGGTGCAAAGAAGAACTCGGTGGATTAATTAAATCCTACTACCGCGAAGCCGCTTAGCTTCAACTTTTTCTAGTAATTCAAGTTTCAAAGAGCTTCCTTTATAAGGAAGAACAGACTACCATGTCCGCCCATCAAAAAAGCCTTAGAATTCAATTATTACTCGGTATTTTCTATTGAAAAATTCTACCGTTCATGTTATTTTTGTCACATGATATGGTCAATATCATAATGAAGTCGTAGTT
>CALLLL010000160.1 GCA_938082445.1 uncultured bacterium | reverse complement strand
TATTTGGATGATTTGGATTTATCGATGCGAATATGGGGGGTAGGTTATTCAATCGAACGCTGTGATTCTTCTGTGGTCTATCATAAATTTAGTGCCACTATGGGGAAAGGGGCTTCCGCTAGGCAAAAGTATTACCTAAACACACGGAACCGAAGCAGGATTGTACTTCGGAACTTTCCTTTATCCAAGCTCCCTGTTTCGTTTATAGCGAGTATTGTAGGTGAAATACGCTCCATAGGAAGTTCAATGCGAGATGGTGAATGGTGGAAAATCCCAATCCATATTCGTGCTTGGGGGGCAACATTGCTCTATTTACCCTATGCAGTTTATTATAGACGCTCAAACGGTGGCTTGAAGCAAGCCCATAGGTATTGGCCTATGATTAAGCGTCGGCCTCTATTTTTTCAAGGGATGCCATCCCGCAACAAAACGAGTACACATGATGCGCATTGACCGTCATTTTAAATTGATTGCCATAGTGGTAGTGTTAGTCGCTACTGCTGCAGGGATGTGGTTAGGGAATTTAAGTGTCCCAAAGCATCAATCCCCAAATAAATTGACTGATGATGTGGAAATTGATTCCACTGAACAAGAAGATCAAGCGGTACATGACACACAAGTGCATGTGTCTGTCGGCGCTGGTGCACACCTACCTTCGGTTCTTAAAGAATTACAATTTGCTATTGAATCAGGGGTGTATTCATTTTTAGTGAGTACTTCATTGCCCCAGAATGAAGAAGAACAGCTTCAGCTTTCGCAAATAATTACACGAATTTTAAACTTGGATTCGGAAGTACGCATTGAACTGGCCATCAATTGCAATCCGCCTATCGGTTGGCTTCGGGAACATCCCGACGATACGAGTACGAGTCATCAAGAGGGGCTATCATACCCCAGTATTGGTTCGGAGGCTTGGATGAATTGGGCCCAAGAGAATCTGGCTGAAATGACGAATTCTATACAAGAATTTACAGATGCGGGTTTAGTCCAAGGTGTAGTGCTTGAAGGCATGGAGAATGGGCATTGGCTGAGCGACAACATGGCCTACGATCAATCGCCCATTCATCAACAGGCATTTCAAGAATGGTTAAGCAATAAGTATGAAAGCATCGAAGCCTTACAACAAGCATGGAATGACAAAGAATTCACCAATTGGGAATCAATAATTACACCATCTAAAGTTGTCGTTGATGCGGTAACACCCATGTTTTATTCTCCCCCCACCCAATTAAGGCTCATTGATTACCATCAATTTTTAAATGAAGTGACCGCAAGTACCATTAATACCTTATCGCAAACGGTCAAAAAGGGTGCTTCGGAAATATTTCGGGTATCCATTCCTTATGGGAATGTATTTGAGTATCCACATGCCGCTTCAGGGAACTGGGGGGAGGCGAATCTGGATTATACAGTGATTGATGGTCTCGTTACTTTTCCCCAAAGCCAAGAAAAGGGAATGGGACGACATGCTTTTTTTGCGGCACCGCCCTATATAAACAATTCGTGGGTATCTTTGGATTCGATCTATACGGGGATTCAATATGATAAGTCGAGTGATTCTATACAAGTGCCCGGTACATATTACCCTACTCAAATAGATAAATTAATGGCACGCAATGGAGCAATCGCTTCATTATATAATGTGACTTGGGCTTGGTCCGACACTCAAGGGCAGGGGACTTTAGCACACCCACCATTGTGGTCACATCTACAAAAACACTTGGCGTTGCGCACAACGTTGAATGCCCAAAATGGCGAAAATAGTCCCAATGTAATGGTCGTGATGGATGAAGCCAGTATGCGCTATGTACAAGACGATGATTTTATAAAAACGATTTTTTCATCGATGCAAGACGCTGTCATTCGTAGCGGGGTGGAAGTAGCATGGACGACCTTGGCTTCATTCTTAAATGAAGAGTCTACTACCAAGGCTCCGGTGTATATATTTCCCAATATTTTCCATATACTTCCTGCACAACGCGAAGTTCTCCATAAGAAGTTAGCAGCGCAAGAAGCGACGGCTATATGGCTGTATGCGCCTGGGTATATTGGGGAGGAGGCCAATGTATCCCATGTAAGTGCATTGACTGGAGTAAGTACATCCCTACGAAAAGATGAATTGAAATCTGGATCGAAATTTGCGTTTACAGGGACGTGGATCGAGCAAGATCAAGCATTTGGGGATGAGCGTAATATACCTTTACTCTTCAAGTCTGTTGATGATTTAGCCGATCCTTTGGCTCGCTACCAAGACAATGATGATATTAGTGTAGCCATGAAATACCTGGAAGCAGGGTGGACTTCAATCGTGCATTATGAACCCGCTTTAACACCGGAGTTCTTGCATACATTAATGAGTATCCTGGAAATCCCACTTCATTTAACAGAAATTACAATCCAGTCGCCCATCATTTGTTATACCAATAGTAACTTTACCTTGATGCATGCAGACAAAGATGTTGGGGTGCAGATGTATTTTGAGAGAGCACAAGACATCAGCAATCTTTTGAATACTCAACAGGGTTGGAACAATACCCGTTTTGTCGATCTGAACTTAGGGGCAGGAGATTCTGTCGTACTGGATTACCAATCTAAGTAATTAATTATTTGAAGCTGTAATTAATACTTTCATACCGGGTTCGATGAATTGATAGGCATCAATGACATCATCATTGGTCATTCGAATACATCCGTGAGAAGATGGAGTGCCAATTTTGGCTTCATCATTTGTGCCGTGGATATAAATGTGCCGTGAAAGTGAATCCACATTTCCGCCTTGATTAAATCCAGGTTCTTCACCAGTCAATAAGATTACACGGGTAAGAACTAAATCTTCAGTAGTATCTTTGCCGGGCAGCCAAATCTCATCAGTAGGGATACGAGAGCGGAATACCTGACCCCACGGTGCTTCATCGCCCAGTTTGGTGTGAACTGAGTGCCAACCCAATGGTGTTTGCATACTGTTCATGGTTGACCCTACACCATTGGTCGCCGATGCGCAACGGGCTTGATAAAGAATTGAATTCCCGTTAATGATGCGTAGCATTTGAGTATCAACATCAACCCAAATCATTGTCGCATCTCCTGACCATTCCTCACGATTGGCAAGTGCTAAAGTGGCCAAGTGTTCATTGGTTAATGTGTCTTCTTGTGAATGGCTTTTATATTTTTTAACCACGATATTCATTCCTTCTAAGCTATCAACTAACACACGAGACTCAAGCGGAACCGTAACATGGAGACCTTGAGTGGCAACATAATCGAGTCTGAGTTTTCCATCGGGTAGTGCGATACGCAATGCGCCGGATGTAATATACTGAGGAACTCTGGGAGTAATACCAACAGTTGTCCAGCCCGCAGAATCTGGAGTGGCACCAAATAGATATTGTGGAAAGAGATACAGAGGGGAAGGGTTCTGTTTATAGTCATGCATGAAGCTAAGTAGATCAATGGCCAATTGAGACTCACCCGCAATGAAACATGCTTCGACTACATAGGGAATCATGCTTGGCGCGCATTTCATTCCATAACGCCGTATCAACTCAATGGTTTCTGGGTAGGCCGATTCGGGGGTAAGTCCAAAGCATATGGCCAATGCATTGGTGGTGATTGATGTGTTTGTAGAGTCAATTGAATCCACGAATAAACGCCGACTATCTTGACCAAAGGCCTTATGGTATTCGGATTTTAAATCGTGTGCTTTCGTCCGCCACTCAGTCGCATCCAAGCCCAATTGTCGGTAAAGAAATTCACTCGCGATCAGTGTGCGATAATAAAATGCATTGGTAATCGCATCTTCGGTTTTAGCCATGGCCGAAAAATCGATACCCAAACGCAAGGATTCAGGCCATATTGCTGGGGAGCGTAAGAGACCTCTGCGCGTCATTCGGTCCTCAAAATACTCCATGACCTCCGGCAAAATTTCAGTAGCCATTTTACGTGTTACGACTTCATCGCCAGAATACATATAATATTCATACAATAAAACTGGCCAATGAAGAGAGTATTCAGCGATAGGGGGACGCTTTTTTTTCTTTTGTGGGGACGCTGATGAGGACTCTTTGAAGTAAACAATATTCAACATATCGAGCGAATAAGTGTTGGTAGGATCAAGAAATAAATTGGCTCGAAATGCAGTTGTAGGATCGGGCCAAAAACCATTATAGTCCTTGCTTAAAAACTTTTTCGCATACGTGTTTTGTGGGTTTACGAAAGGCTTGTAGGCTTCGCTCCAAACATACTGGGCAACGGGATCTGACAGGACAACATGTATCTTAGACTGAGCTTGCACCTGTTTGGGTGTAATCAACACTATACAAAATAGTGTCACAATAAATAGTGTGCAACGCATTAAAAATCCCCCTTTTGATGATTGGACTATGGTACCATGCTCATCTGGCCGATGAAAAGAGGGGAAACGGCTTTTAGGCAAAATTTTTGAAACCGGATATGATGAGTCAACGATACATTCAGTTATATTTGAGTATTATAGTTACATGCTTTATCGCCTGTCAGGGGGGATTTGCACAGGAGCCATTGACGACAATCCTGGAACGTGGGTTTCCAGCACAATGGTATGTCTGTGGCCCCTTTGATTCTGACCTGGAAAATGGCATTATCGATGCTCTTAAAAACGATCAGTCGCCTTTAGGACGCAATGACTTTATGGCCTCTGAAGGAGGGGTTACTCAGGTCCAGCCGCGGCACGGACAAGTGATTCTCAAAGAAGGGGGGGAGGCCACTTGGCTAAAAACTCGTGCCTCTTCAAGCACCATCGATTTATCTCCATTTTTCCCCAAACAAGAATCGGGTATCGCATTTGCATCGTTTTACGCCACAACCCCTGTAGAGCAAGCAGTACTCATGGAAATTCAATCGGTTTTAGGAGTCCGAGTGTTTTTAAATGGGAAAGAAGTGAAGGATTTACCTGCTTCTCCACTCTCAGTCGCTGGGAACGATGTGTTTCAAGCCAATTTTCAGCCCGGTTCAAATGTACTTCTCATCGAGGTTCCTGGAGCATCATTAGTAACAATGGCTGAGGCATTTTCGCAACCAATGGCTATGTTTCAGCACCAACATTTTTCCAATCGGACCAATGTACAAGTGAATACCGGTTTTGAGCTGGATGTTCGTATGGAGGCCTTAACACCGTTTCAGGGGATAAGTTTTTCAAAGACGCTTAGGAGTACAGGAACGTTCTCTGGGAAGTATGAAAATATTTTTCAGGATGCATGGTTAACGCTGTATAACCCTGCAAACCAGCCTTCGCCTACAATTTCCTATACTGCATCAATGCCCGGTGCTACACCTCGGGTGGAAATGGAAATACCCAGTATTCCACCGAAAACTCGAATTAAACATCGACTTGCTTTGCCTGTAGCCTCACGAATTCCCGGACGCAACATGCGTGTGGATTCGGCATTAACCATTAAACAAATAACGGAGACATGGAGCAGCTCAATTCCAGCTGAACCTGTCCCGCAATATGCACAGCATCACGCATTAATCATACCTTCTATATTAAACAGCTCCCTTCACGACCAAGCTACCCGTACTGAACAATACAGAACTGATTTATCCCAATCGATTCAGCGCGTTCAGGAAACCGATGAATACGGCTTCACCTTAGGGACTGTTGATCAATGGTTACCAATACTTTCGGCCTATCCTGAATATCGAAGCGCGTTAATTTCGAGTTTGAAGTCTAAAGCAGTGAGTCCTTGGTCCACCTATACTACCCTTGACCACCGTATAGCTGGAGGGGAAACGCTTGCACGTAATTTATTGTATGGAGATTTATATACCCGGACATGGTTAGATGCACCACAGTCGACCTACTGGGGATGGAATATGCCGTCATTTTCGCCACAGCTCCCGCAATTACTTGACCAGTTAGAGCTCATTGGGGGGATTCATAATCTACCCTACGAGGGCTTGCCTTCGTTGTATCGTCATCAAGGGCGGGATGCCTCATCGATGTTGTTTCGGCGTAAAGGTAATAGCCCTCTGCCC
The DNA here is from genome assembly GCA_938082445.1 of uncultured bacterium. Classification (GTDB taxonomy): domain Bacteria; phylum Hydrogenedentota; class Hydrogenedentia; order Hydrogenedentales; genus DTSJ01. The sequence goes on along the minus strand of CALLLL010000160.1, from coordinate 9,996 downwards.
AAAACCTTGTTGGATGTTCATGATATTGCGAAAGCGCAGCACCGCGAATGGGCAGAAGAAGGGATTGATAATGACCTTCAAGTGTACGAGAATATTTATCACGCCCTAGAAACATTTTGGGTGCGCGATAATTTACCCTTGTCTAAAGCAATTCCGCCAATTAAAGTCAGGGGAGAAGGTGCGGAATTATATTTTAACGGGTTGTCCAACGAGTTTTCCTTTACTCAACGCCCTACAGCGTGGGTATCACGTGATCAGCGTACATTCAATGCCATTGACATCCTTCAAAATCCAGTGCTCTTAAAGCATAATGCTCACGCCGAGCGACAATTGCTGTCCGCAGAAATGTGGGGGAGTTTTGCTGCCATGTCGGGGGCTGAATATCCTTTTAATGCCATGAATGATGCCTGGAAGCAGTTGTTATATTTGACCCAGCCCGAAGGTATTGCTCAACCGCAAACTACGCACAACTATCTGGATGCCTTACAACAGTACCGTACCATTCAATCCACGACTAAACCTGTGATTGCGGCTTCGTTAAATCATTTGGCATCCCAAGTTAATACCGATAATAATTTTGTTGCGGGGGTGCCTGGTGCCCAAGCGATCGTTGTTTATAATCCCAGCAACTGGGAGCGGAACGATTATGTTGAAATGCGTATTGAATTGAATGCCGCCGAAGGGCTGAGTATTTTAAATGCCTCCGGTTTAGCGGTCCCGTTTGATTTTAAAGATTTACACATTAAGGACCGTCGATTGGAGGCCATCACAGTTCGGTTTTTGGCCAATGCTGTCCCATCACTAGGCTATACGACATATTACGCGGTTCCACAAGGGGCCTTGGAATATCCAACAGAAGTATTCACCCCCTATATAGAGAATGAATTTTTTCAAATAGAATTCGATAACGGTGAAATTTCTCGAATTGTAGATCGCAGAGGTTTATTGCCGGAGATATCCGATACTCAATTTAATGATATCGTAGCCTATCACTTAGATCCTGATGCTCCTGAAACGCTCTGGACGGGGGATAGTACTCGTGCTTCAAAAAATCCCTCAAAAGTAGTGTTCGAATCTTTTCCGCTAGGCCAACGTGCGACTATAGTAACACCATTCAAAGAAGGTGAGGTGCATCGTAGAGTGACACTATACGATGGGTTAGCGAGAATTGATTTTGATCTTGAACTAAAAAATCTCGAAGGGTTTCCTGCACTTTGGGGGGCTGAGTTTTCGCCCATACACCCTGGCTTAACACCGCTGAACGGACACCAGTTTGGGAGTATGTTTGGCCGAGCTGATACGACAACGGAAGCTTTTCGTGCTGACCCGGAAAACACAGCTTTGCCTGTTATGAATACTGCCTCATCTTTTCATGCCGCGACTGTTGCACCCTACATTGATGTAGAAGGAACATTCTTCGAGGCCCTACGACCAGCAACCATCATTCATAGCGGTGCTTCAGCAGATGACAAGTTGGCCAAAGAATTACAAACAGCCTTAACGTTTAGGGGAATTCCTTCAGTTAGTTACTCTCAGTTGTATCGAGAACCCTCAACCGTTTGGCGGGACGATACTTTGCCGGCTAATTTAGATGAAGATTTGGGGCAAGATACCTTCTTTCGCATTTTAATTGGACATCCAAAGCATAATCAGGCCTCGAAAGATGTGTTCGGGCAGTTCTCTGAAGAGACCCGAGAGAATATGGAAGCTTTGTTTGGCGAAGGAAAAGCAGTATTTCTTTTTGATAACCATGTACCCTTTGGTCATGCACCGCTTCCAACATTGGTTTTAGCAGGGGATACCTTATCCAGCACTCGAGCAGTCGTAGAAGAAGCAACTGCGTCCGTACGTGATAAAGGACGTATCGATTTGACACGTGCACAATATCTCCCCACTGAAGGACATATTCGGCCTTCTTGGAGTGGTGCCATTTTGCACCAAGAGAACGCTCTCAATGCAATCCAAAACAACCACTGGATGCATTTCTTTTACAATTCTTTGAAGCAAGATCCCGAGCTTGAGCCTAATGTCTATGTGTTTAATTATGCATTATATCCCTATGCCGGGGTGCCAGCTACCAGTGATGTGGAACGTGAAGCGATGGCTTATTCTCGGCCTTTATTGGCCTCTCAAGTACCTGTTCAGTCTGGACTGTGGGCAAGTACAGGAAGCTTTCTTAAAAACTCAGGGGATAACTTCATATTAACCAGTATTGCTCCACGCGTTCCAGAGGAAACCTTGTTTGCATTGTCTCAACCCTTTATGGATGCTTTAATAGTAAGAGGCTATGAACATCGAGGGATTAATTCTAAAGTTAACTTCAGCACAAAAACGAAGATGTATGGTGTTGCCGAAGTAAATTCGGCTAATGTGGAATTATCTCCGGTACGGACTGTGACGGGGGATATCAATGTAGAGCTTGGGGCGTATGCGATAAACAGTATGTCACTTTATCCCACCCCCGGAAGTCGTAGTGAAACTCCGCCAAAGTTGCTCGAAACTTCAGTGCCCACACCGCCAATGTTCACCCGCTCATGGATGCAAAATTCAGGGGTCGCATCCGGCAGCCAACAGGCATTGACCGTGCGTATTCAAGAACCGCTTCCTTCCCTTGGTGGAGAAGTACACATACATATTGCAAACAATTCCCTGCATACAGCGTTTACTGGTGAATTAACAACACAAATCAGTAGCGGTTGGAAATTATCCGATGAAACTACGAAATTTTACCTTGAGCCCAATGCCCAAAAAACGATTGCTTTAACTGTCACGCAAGAGAATAGAGAGCACACACAATGGAGTTTATTGGCGCAAGTAGATCATGATGGTTTGTCTATACTGGATGTAGCCAGTAATTACGACTATCCTGTCGAAGTGAATGCTGAAAACCGAGAGAATAAATTCTTGGTGAGTATTCGCAATGGCGGTGGATTGCCAGTTGTGGGCCATGTAGAGTTAATTACGCAACTGGATACAAGTCATTCGGCTACACAAACAATGACAGTGTTAAGCAACGGTATTTTCCGAATTCCAAGTTATCAGGAAGAAAGAGTATTATTTACGTGTACTGCTCAAAAACTCCCCGATTGGGCCTATGCGAAAGTGGTTGCTAATGGCCAAGTGCATTATGTACCCATTAGCATGGCCACAGCAGAAGAGCAGTCCCATACTGCACTATCCAATTAACCACAACGATTACAGCATTTCATCCAGTACGCCTTGGAGCTTCTGGTATACCTTCATGGTGTCGGTATCGAGTGTAGCTTTTGCTAAGGGTTTACTTTCTAACACATCGTTTTCCACATCATAGAATCGTCCATCCCCATAAAGCTTATAGCGCTGATCGCGTGCGAATCGAGTTTCCAGAAATCGTCCCCAACGTGGGTTGTAATGGCAGAACACCCATTCACGTGGCGTATACGCTTGGCCTTTTAATAAGTTTAAAAAACTACGGCCATCCAGTTCGCGATCGCTTGGCAATGTGCCCCCGCCCAATTCGACGATCGTCGGTAAAAAGTCACTAAAATCTATCAAGTGATCGCTTAGCTGGCCTTTTTCAATTACACCTGGCCAGTGCGCTATCAACGGTACATGGGTTCCTCCATCATCGGGATAACCTTTATTGCCTTTGATGATACGCCCATCGGTCATAGTGGAAGTGATGTCCCGATCGGTACCATTATCCCCTGTAAATATAAATAGGGTGTCTTCTCTTAAACCCAGCTCATCGAGTTTCTCGGTTATGCGTCCGACACATTTATCCATGTATGCCACCATATCCGCAAAATGTTTATTGTGGGTTTTATTTCTGTTTCCGCTCCATTCTGGACTGTCAGGAGTGGGGACGAAGGGATCATGGGTTAAGACCATAGGATAATATACGAAGAAGGGAGAGTCCTTTTTCTCTTCGATGAATTCAAGGATAAAGTCGGTAAATACCTCAGGGCCATAGGCGCCCTTCATGGATACAGGCCCTTTGCCTTTGCGATCAATCAACGGGTCTGCATACCGTTCTCCGTCTGCCTTAAGTTTATCGACTTGCCATAGGCAATAGTCATCAAATCCGGCTTCTTCAGGACGGAAACCATGACCCTTAACTTGTGCATGTTTTGTGTCAGCACCATAGAGTTGCCATTTTCCAGCAACGGCTGTGCTGTAGCCAGCCTTCTGCATTAAGTGCCCAAAGGTTGTTTCGGTTTTGGGAAGTACACCAAAATTTTTGTAATTGCGATGGTTATACCGTCCGGTCATGATTTGAACCCGAGAGGGGGTGCAAAGTGGTTGAGAATAGCAGTGATTGAACTTCATGCCGGTGGCTGCCAATTCATCTAGCACCGGTGTTTTATAGTCAGCACTTCCATAGGTGCTTAAGGCCTCATATCCCAAGTCGTCCGCCATGATGAGAATAACATTGGGTTTCTTCACTGTTTCTTGGGCAGTGGCTAGAGGAGAGAATACAGCCAGAATGATCAAAAGACTATAAAATTTATACATGGTTTATTTCCATTTATCCAGATTTTTTGCTTTAAGGGCCGCTAGTTTTTCAGTCAATTGTTTATGCAATGTCGCTTGAAGTTCTTTCACTTCAGGTTTACCTGCCAAATTTTTCATCTCTTCAGGATCATTTTTATGATCGAAGAGCTGGATACCTTTTTTGCCCTCGTCCCACTCTACGTACCGATATCGATCGCTACGAATGGCGTACCCTTTAAATTTATGATTATTTAAATTTACACTCTCTTCTGTGAGCGCAAACGGCTTGAGGGATTGGTCAGGGTTGTCGAGTAGCGGAGATAAATCGATACCTACTGCATGATCCGGTGCGGTTAAGCCACAAAGCGAAGCCAAAGTGGGGTAGAGATCGACAAGTTCCGAAGGGCTATTCGTTTGGATGCCTCGTTTACGTTGATTGGGCGTACTGAGAATTAATGGGACTCGTGCGGACTGTTCAAACAGGCTACGCTTTTGCCAAAGGCCATGCTCGCCCATGTGATAGCCATGATCGCTGGTAAACACGACAATGGTATTGTCACGTAATCCAAGCTTGTCTAGTGAGTCCAGTACTCTTCCTACTTTAGCATCCATAAAACTGATTGACGCACGGTAGGCTTGAATAGCTTGCTTGCCTTGAAGATTGGTCATGTTGTCCTGTTCAGCACGAGCGCGATGAAAAGCCGCTGCTGGTCCTCGAGGGTGTTGAATAGGCGGTACGGTGATGGAATCAGTGGGATATAGGTCAAAATACTTGTGCGGAGCCACATAGGGTGTGTGAGGACGATATAGCCCAAAAGCCAAAAAGAATGGTTTGTCAGTATCATCCTGGGCAAATTGTTCGAGCAGCCGTATGGTTTCAGTAGCACCCAAGCCATCGGTTTGTAATTTGTCGTCACCGTCCATTGAAAGCCAGCTCAGAGTAGCTCCGTATTTTTCAGGTATTAAGGTGATAATTTCCTTTTCTTTGGTCTTATCAATACCTTTGGGGTTGTGTACATAGTCCCAAGATTCCGGATCGTCCAGACCATTTGTTCCGATTTGGCTGGGGACACCATAATGATATATCTTCCCCACACGTGCTGTGCTATAGCAGTTGTTTTTAAATAACTGTGGCATCGTCACAATGTTTTTGAATCGTTTCCGGATAGGAGTGCCGTTCCCGTAGATTTCAGTTTGTATGGGGTACAGGCCTGATAACATGGAGGAACGGCTGGGATTGCATAAAGTAAATTGACAATAAGCTCGATTAAACTGTAAGCCTTCTTTAGCCAGCTTGTCTAAATGAGGGGTTACCATAATATCGTTGTTATATGTGCCCAAATCATTATTGAGATCATCGGAAATGATAAAGAGGATATTGGGGCGTGGGTCTGCTGCATGAGCAGCACCTTCGAAAAGTGCAGGCATAATAGCGAGAAACATACAGGTCGTAATGATGAGTTTCAGAAACGTAGTTGACATATATGTGTCCTATTTTATTTTGGTGTACGTTTTTTCTTACGTTGATGGTTTAAGGCATCCAGTTCAGTGATACTGCCTAAGTCACCTTGGCTTTTCATCCATGCTTTAAGCTGAACATGCATTTCATCCATACGTTTTCGGTGTTCAGGTTTATGGGCAAGATTGTGAAGTTCAAAAGGGTCATTTTTTACGTCGTAAAATTCTTCCGCTGGACGATGTTGAAATTGTTTAATATGTTGAGCTGCTTTTGGGGAAGATTTTGCCGCTTGAACGATTGAGTTCCAATAATTTTCTTTGTCCGTTTCAGTAATGATATTTTGAAACTTGGAAGCATGCTCAAGATTCAGAATATATTTATAGCGTTCGTTGCGTATGGAGCGTACAGGGTAATTGGGTGTTCCTTTTTTAATGCCGAGTGTAGTATGAATGCCATATACAACGGATTTATGAGTATCCGTTTTCCCCTCCAGTACCGAATAGAAGCTGCGTCCATCCAATCCATCAGGCGCCGTACTTCCGATGGCTTCCAGTAAGGTGGGCACCATATCGACGTATTCAACCATGGCATCCGACGTAGATCCTGATTTGATATGTCCCGGCCATCGTGCAATTAGGGCTGTACGTAAACCCAAGTCATAACAGGTCCATTTAGCAAAAGGGAACTGTGATCCTTGTTCACTGGTAAATAAAGCAATAGTGTTGTCTTGAAGGTTGTGTATTTTTAATTGCTCCAAGCACATCCCAACCTCATCGTCCAATGCCGTGATTTCAGCATAATATTTGGACAGTGCAGTACGAATTTCGGGAGTGTCGACCATATAGGGCGGGATAGTCAACTTCGTTGGGTCAAACAATTTTTGTGGCCCATTATCCCATGGGGCATGCGGGTTTTTGGATGCGTAAATGAAAAAAAACGGTTGGTCTGTGTCGCGCCCGATAAATTCTCCTACGGCGTCGAGTTCTATGATTTCAAACGGAAATGAATCAACCGGGCCGAAGTGTTGTTTCCCAGCCAGTCCAACGCGGTAACCCAAGTCTCGTAAAAAATGCACAATGCTTTTTGTTCCAGAGTTGACAACACTGTGATTGGGATAAGCACCATTTCGAACGGGATAGATACCTGTGTAGAGCTGTTGACGAGTGGGGGCACACATGGCTGTGGCTGTAAAGCAACGGGTGAATCGCATCCCTTCTGTAGCCAGTTTGTCAATGTTGGGAGTGAGTACTTCATTATTTCCATAACATCCAATATCGCGCCAGGTCTGATCATCGGCAATCATGAGGAGAATATTGGGGCGCAAAGGCTGTTCGGCAGCTTGAGCATACAATGGATGTATGCAAAGGTAGAGTAGAATGCTATATAGAAATGACTTGGTAGGCATGATGCAGTCCTGAAGTTAAATGATATCGTGCACAATTTTACCGTGAATATCGGTTAAGCGAAAGTCACGTCCTTGGTAACGGTAGGTTAGCCGTTCATGGTCAATACCGAGTTGATGCAGTAGTGTTGCATGCAAATCATGGACGTGTACCGGATTCTCAATTACATTGACACTATAATCATCTGTCGCGCCATAACTTATACCGGGTTTAATGCCTCCACCGGCTAACCAGATACTGAAACATGTCGGGTGATGGTCGCGCCCATATTTTTCTTCAGTGAGTTCGCCTTGGCAATAGACTGTTCGACCAAATTCACCTCCCCAAATCACTAAGGTATCATCCAGCATTCCCCGTTGCTTAAGATCGATAACCAATGCTGCACTGGCTTGGTCGGCACTTTTACAAAGCGGTGGGAGTTGGGTAGGAACATTGCCATGATGGTCCCACCCCTGGTGAAATAACTGCGTGAAGCGAACCCCGCGTTCAGCCAATCGACGAGCCATGAGGCAGTTGTATGCATAAGTGCCGGGGGTGCGGGCCTCTTGTCCATAGAGTTCAAATGTACTTTCTGACTCATCCGACAAGTCTGTTAAATCAGGAACCGACATTTGCATCCGATACGCCATCTCATATTGCGTGATTCGCGTATTAATATCCGGGTCTCCAATGTGCTCAAAACTCTTTTCGTTGATCTGGGCTACCGCATCCAGCATTTGTCGACGCATCTTGTCGTCCACCCCGGCAGGATTGGATATGTCTAAGACTGGATCTCCCTGATTCCTGAATTTCACGCCCTGAAATTGAGCCGGCATAAATCCACTTCCCCATAAACGATCGTATAAAGGCTGACCACCACCCCGGCCCCTTGAATTCATTGCGACGAATGCGGGTAAGTTTTTATTTTCGGATCCTAGCCCATAGGATAACCACGCACCCATGCTGGGGCGACCCGGTAATTGGGAACCGGTTTGGAAAAAAGTAATCGCCGGATCATGGTTTATGGCTTCGGTGTGCATTGACTTAATAAGACAAATGTCATCGACAATTTGAGACATATAAGGTAATTGGTCGCTCATCCATGTACCCGATTCGCCGTGCTGACTAAAATTGAATATGCTAGGGGCGACGGGAAAATCTTTTTGGCCAGACGACATACTGGTCTTGCGTTCATCGGGATAAATGGACGTAGGGACTGCTTCGCCTCGGCGATTTTTAAGGGCGGGCTTATAGTCGAAAAGATCCATTTGTGCTGGACCACCCGATTGAAATAAATAAATCACCCGCTTGGCTTTGGGGGCAAAGTGTGGGCGTTGATGGGGCACATCACTGGCAGCGGCATCGTTATTAAATAACGACGTCAAAGCCATACCGCCTATGCCCGCCGCTGATGTTCCTAGAAAAGAACGACGGTTTAGTGTTGGGATATGTTCTGTATGTAAATTCATTATATAAACCTTTGAACTATCCTTTGCGTTAATTACGCATAATTGCTTCGTCTAGGTTAAGTATAGCCGAAGCCACCATACTCATGCTGGCTAATTCTACCGGATCAAATAGGGTGCTGTGTGGTGAGTCGCCAATATGCAATAGGGCTTCTGCGCGTTGTGGGGCCGCTTGAAATTGCTCATAGAACGATTGATATGCCTCACTTAAAGCAGTAACTTCATGCTTTTGGGGAAGTCGAGCAGTGATCGAGCGAAATCCCAAACGTATTCGCTGGTCTATGGTGGATTCTTCACGCATCATACGCTCGGCTAAATGCCGAGAGGATTCCACAAAGGTAATATTATTCATTAATGTTAATGCTTGGAGGGGTGAATTGGTTTTAATTGTACGTACCGAGCATATTTCCCGGTCTGCAGCATTGAAATTAGTCATGGTCGGAGGGGGAGTTGTCCGGCGCCAATACGTGTAAAGACTACGGCGATATAAATCGATGCCGCCGCCCTCATTGTATACTTCGTTGCTTACCGATTCCCACAAGCGTGGGGGCATATACGGCATGACCGAAGGCCCTCCGATTTGTTCATGGAGTAAGCCACTAACAAATAATGCTTGGTCGCGCAACTGTTGCCCGCTTAGTCTTAATCGTGGACCTCTTGCTAAAAGTGTATTCTCAGGATCACGCGCAAGCATTTCGGGTGTGGTGATAGAAGATTGACGATAGGTACTGCTCATCACAAGTAGTTTTTGGAATGCTTTTACATCCCAATCAAGACGGATAAATTCACGAGCTAGCCAATCGAGTAGTTTTGGGTGTGTTGGGAAATCGCCTTGGAGACCAAAGTTTTCTACACTTTCCACGATCCCAGTGCCGAAAAAATGCTGCCAATAACGATTGACTGTTACACGAGACATCAGGGGATGATTGTCGCTGGTTAACCAGCGAGCTAATTCGAGTCGATTGGCTGGTTCAGGTGTGCCGGCGGGATGGAGCACCATCGGTACCCCGGGTTCAAGGACTTCACTTTTGTCGGGCAAATTGTATTGACCGCGTTGAAGTAAATATGTCGGGCGTGGTTCTTCCATCTCTTGCATGATCATTATGGTTGTTGGTCCACCCAACTGAGGGCGCATCACCCCTTTGTATTTTTCATTGCTGAGTACAAGAGGGCCGGGGGTAATAGCGCGATCTTCCTCAGGGCTCAAGTTTGGCCA
>CALLLL010000159.1 GCA_938082445.1 uncultured bacterium | reverse complement strand
GTTGATAAAGTAACTGTATTTTACATCGTTATTGGAAAACTTTTCCACATATACACAGCAAAATGAGGATAAAAAATTTAATACAATTCCCCTCATCGGGCATGATGCTAGCAAAGAAAAAGCCTAAAAACAAGGGTAAATTCTATAGAAAAACAAAAAAAGAGCCGGAATCGCAGTTGCGGTTCCGGCTCAAGATAAGCTTTAATGTACGTTAAGTCTAATTGAAGATTTCTACGTTATGAGCGAAGGCACCTTCAGGAGCGTATGTTACTACACGACCAGCTACCGCATCGGTACCGGTGTTTGTAGTCATTGTTAATGAACCAAATCCATTATATGAAGCAGGCATGCTTACTTGGAAAGGTCCTTCAACTTCAGTTGCATCATCGACAGCTGGACGGAAGGAAATACTTTGTCCTGGAACCAACTGAACGGTACCACCAGAATCGGGAATTCCTGTAACCGCATAATCACCCGCATCGTTATCACCATTGATGTTTAAATACTCAACAGTCACAATCACTGTGGTTCCAGCAGAAATATTTTGAAGCCCAACGTAGGTCGCTTGTCCAGTAGAGTTATTATCAGCTACAAATGGAATACTAATGGTTTCTTGAGCAATCGCGAAACCGGCTGAGACAGCCATAACACCCGCGAACATTAAGAATTTTTTCATTACTACAACCTCCAGCTTTATATAAAAGCAGTTAAAAATGGGGGTATTCGTCGATTTACATAGTTTTCTATAGGATGAAATCGATATTTTACTTATTTAAGTAACCACAAGATAACATATTTAGGATAAACGGTCAAGAATTTTTAGGGTTTTTGGAAGATTTTTAAGGGTGATTCGAGGTAAACTATTGGTAAATGAATATTTATGAGTACAACTCGTCTATAAAAGACGAATTCGTGTATATGGTAGTTCGAAAGGAATCTAAAATGAAATTTCTACAAAATATGATTGCAGGCGTGGCTTTGGTAGCTATGTCATTTACCTTAACAGGCTGTGAAACAACCGGTGAATCTGCCGGAATGGGGGCCATTATCGGTGCAACCGCTGGGGCCATCATAGGAAACCAATCGGGCAGCCAAGGTGAAGGGGCTGTGTTGGGTGCCATTATTGGCGGTACGGTTGGTGCCATAGTCAAAGATGTAGAGAAAACCAAGGCAAAACAAACCCGAACAGCTGAAGAAACTGTAGTCGAGTATAATTACACTCCAACGCAAGGCGAAAGCCTTCGTTTTGAGAATTCGACTGTGAATCCTGAAGCTATAATCCGTGGTCAAAGTACGACAGTCGCTATGCAATATGCTTTGTTGGGTAGTGGTGTGGGTAAACAAGTTACCGAAACGCGTGTTATTAAACGTAATGGAGAAGTGGTGGCTCAAATATCTTCGGAAACATTTACGCGTAATGATGGTACATGGTTGAGTTCACAAGAATTTCGCATTCCTGAAAACTGGGAAAAAGGCCAATATACCTTGGAGCAATTTGCCAGCACGAATAAATCGACGATTTCTGGAACCGCTAAGTTTTTTGTGGAATAAATCGCTCTATTAAAACTTGATCCGATTCTATAAATGGTGAATACTGGATGCTTGTCTATTCTGAATTGAATAAAGGAGCACAGAATGCACCAGTCCGATCCCACTGTGTCCACCTCTACAGATCTTTCTCGCCGCGGATTTCTACAATCCACGGCGGTGACAAGTGCAGCCCTTGGTTCAGGTCTTCTTGTCTCAAATGCGCAGGCACAAAAACCAGCTAAACAAATGGCTGGTCCATCAGGATTAAAGGCCAGCATTGCTGCATATTCTTTTCGTTCGCAATTACCTCAACCGAACAAACCCGGAAGTATATCTATGGGGGAATGGTTTGAATGGGTCGCGGATCAAGGGATTGGCGCTGTTGAACCTACTTCGTATTATTTTTACAAAGAAGATCCTGCTTTTATCCACAGTCTTAAAGCTAAAGCTTTTAAATTAGGTTTGGATATATCTGGAACGGCCATCCGAAATAATTTTACGCACATGGATAAATCCGTTCGCGATGAATCCATTAGTCATGTGAAAAAATGGGTGGATCATTCAGTTAAATTAGGCGCACCAGTCATCCGTATTTTTGCAGGCAATAAGCACAAACAAGTTTCGGATAAGCAAGCCTTAACATGGGCCATTGATTGTATTAAAGAATGCTGCGATTATGCAGGAGAGCACGGAACGTTTCTCGCTATTGAAAATCACGGATATTTAACCGGTACTTCAGCCGATCTAATGAAGATTGTTGACGGAGTTAACCATGAATGGCTCGGTGTAAATTTAGATACCGGTAATTTTACGGAAGATCCGTATGGCAATATAGAACGTATGGTGCCTCATGCTGTCAATGTTCAATTAAAGACGGAAATTTTAAAATCCAAGGGAAAAGGCCGCGAAGACGCCGATATCCCGCGTATTATTAGCCTACTAAACAATGGGGGATATCGTGGGTATGTCGCTTTAGAATTTGAAGGCGATGACGGCGGAAATCTCAAAAAAGTAGTGTCAAAACATTTACATTCGCTGCAACAAGCGATTCAACAAGGAGCTTCCGCATGAAAAACGCACGATCCATCGCAGCCATAGCCTTAGCCAGTTTTACGGCGCTTGGACTTACGGCTTCTGCCCAGGATGATGAAAACGATTCGCTGGATCGCGATTACGAAAAAGATCTACCTCGTATTGCACCCACTGAAGCAGCAGATGTACAAAAGACTTTTGAAATTGATCCTGATTATCGGATTGACTTAGTTGCTGCCGAACCCTTGGTACACGATCCAATTGCAATGGCGTTTGATGAACAAGGTCGGTTGTTTGTAGTTGAAATGCGTGGCTATTCTGAACGTCGTGATATGGATATTGGTGCTGTACGCATGTTGACCGATAATGATGGCGACGGTGTGTACGATACAAGCGATGTATATATTGATGGGCTAAAATGGCCTACAGCTGTGGCCTGTTATGATGGTGGAATCTTTGTTGCTGCACCACCAAGTATCCATTACTTCAAAGATACTGATGGAGATGGAAAAGCCGATATTAAAGAGGAAGTCTTTACGGGTTTTGGACTTGGGAATGTACAGGGCTTATTAAACTCCTTCCATTGGACGCTCGACAACCGAATTACTGGTGCAACCTCTTCTTCGGGCGGAAACATCACTACACCCAGCAACCCTGACGCAAAACCAGTTGCTGTACGTGGACGGGACTTTGCTTTCAATCCCAAAACACGAAAGTTCGAAGCCGTAAGTGGCGGCGCGCAACATGGCCTCACTTTTGATTTGGATGGCAATAAATTTATATGTCATAACTCGAATCAAATGATACAAGTTATGTATGACGATCACTACATGGCTCGCAATCCCTATATAGCGGCACCCAGCCCTAAATTCAGTGCCGCGAAAGAAGGCGCACAAGCCGACGTATTCCGCATTAGCGACGTAGAGCCCTGGCGAGTCATTCGTACGCGTCTTCGCGTGAAAGGCTTAGTCCCTGGACCAACCGAAGGCGGTAAACCCTCCGGCTTTTTCACTAGCGCAACAGGTATTACGGTATATAAAGGTGATGCTTGGCCTGAGGAAGCCCGTGGACAAATCATTGTCGCTGATGTAGGCTCCAATCTGGTTCACCGAAAAAAAGTGACTAGTGATGGCTTAATCATCATGGGTGAACGCATAGACGAGAAAAAAGAATTCTTGGCTTCTACCGATAACTGGTTCCGCCCGGTGCAATTTGAAAACGGTCCCGATGGCGCATTGTATGTTGCGGATATGTACCGTGAAGTTATTGAGCACCCGGCGAGTCTTCCTCCGTTGATCAAAAAGTTTTTGGATCTTAATTCAGGCTATGATCGCGGACGAATTTACCGCATCGTACCGAAAGACTATAAACAACCCAAACTGCCGAATTTAGGCGAAGCCGATAATGCAACCCTCGTCACTTTATTGGAACACAAAAACGCATGGCATGCCGAAACCGCTTCGCGTTTACTCTATGAACGTCAGGCTACAGATGTTGCTGTGCCCCTCCAAGCCATGGCTCGTCTATCGGAATCCGAACACGGTCGTATGCGGGCGTTATATGTATTGGCCAGCATCGATGCTTTACGTTTAAGCGATGTAGGGCATGCATTAAATGATGAAAGCCCTGTGGTACGTACTCATGCATTGAAACTATCGGAATCTTTCCTTGCGGATTCAGCTAAGATGGGCCGCAAAATCGCTACCCTAATTAATGACCCCTCCCTAAAAGTCCGTTATCAACTAGCCTTCACTTTGGGTGAGTTGCCCAACCCTGCCATTCATTCAAACGCTTTTGTTGCTTTAGCGCTCAAAGATGGAAGCGATGCGTGGATGCGCAATGCATTGTTGAGTTCATTAACCCAAGGTTCTTCGGGCGTATTGGTAGCTTTACTCAATAATGAAAGCTTTGGCGCAAATGGTGATCAGCGTAAATTTTTGGAGCAACTATCAATGCTTGCTGGTACCACTGGACAAGGTGATGCTGTAAAACAAGTTGTGGACTCCGCTGAAAAATTGGTTACCACTAACCGTGATATCGCTCAAAGCCTTGTGCGCGGATTGATTGATGGTTTGCAAAAAGCTCCAAACAGCGCGGCAGCTCAAGAGGTGTTGGGCCAATCGGATATTGCGAAATCCATCATCGATACCATGAAAGCGAACGCACTCAAAACCGTCTCTGATACCAAACAAAAAGAAGCCGCGCGCATTGCGGCAGTGAAAGCATTATCTCTTGCTCCCTACAGCGAAGTGAAAGAAGCGATACTACCCCTACTTAGTGACACGCCCGGCATGCGCTTAGCAGCCTTGAGAGCCTTACGTTCCTACGATGATCCTGAAATCGCTCCAGCTGTGTTGGGTGCTTGGGCTGGGTATACCCCCATCGCTCGTGCCGCTGCATTGGAATTATTATTGTCTAAAACGGCTTCATTAAACCTACTGCTTGATGCCGTTGAGGCGGGTCGTTTTGCTAAGACCAACATCACCTCAAATCGCGTAACGTACTTACAAGCACACAGCGATACAGCCATCGCCGAACGCGCAAAAAAGCTTTTTGTAGTTCAGACTTCTGCTGAGCTAGAAGCGAAACTGGAACAATACCAAGCATCTCTAAAACTCAAAGGCGATGCCAAAGCCGGACGCATTACTTTTGAACAACGCTGTGCTCAGTGCCACAAAGTATATGACTTAGGGTATGGTCTCGGACCTGACTTGGCGACCATGGCCAATCGCGGGGAAGAAAGTATTCTCGTTAACGTTATTGACCCCAACCGTGAAATCAATCCGCAGTATGTAAACTTTAATATTGAAACCAAAAACGGTGACCTTTTAACTGGGGTCGTGGATTCGGAAACATCCACCAGCGTAACCCTTGTGCGTGCCGGTGGATTAAAAGATACCATATTACGCAGTAACATTGTCGATATTTACAGCAGTGATTTATCCATCATGCCAGTAGGCTTAGACGATGGCCTTAGCGAGCAAGACATGGCTGACCTCATCGCCTTCCTAATGGAATCGAATAAAAAGGAGAACTAGTGAAAAAAGAAGAACAACTTCTCAGCGCTTTTATTGTAATCTCTTGGGGAATATTTGTCTTTTTGGATTTCAAATTAACTGGAGTAGTTTCTAGAGCTTTGAGAGAAGATTGGCCCAGTTATGTTGAACTATATTATCCTTTGAGTTTTTTCCGCTATAGTTTTTTACTTCTATCCATTATTCTAACTATTGTTGCCTTGTATAAATTATGCTTTAACAAACCCGAGGAAAACTAACCATCATGTCAAACAATCACATCTCCCGTAGAGCCTTTAATCGTATGGCAGTTATTGCCGCAGCCGCCTCCGTTATGGGAACGGCTTCTTCTGCACGTGCTGCTGAAAAAACATATCCTGAAGGCAATTATTTTGATATCCATACGCACCTTGGAAAAGTATGGGGCAATAAACCTGAGCTTACGGTTGATAACTTATTGCGCTGGATGGATTACAAATCAATTTCCCAAGCCGCCGTGCTGCCCTTGGTGTCGCCCGAATCTTGGGACCACATCATCACAACGGATTACACACTCAAACAAACTCGACCATTTCGAGAGCGCTTGATTCCCTTTTGCTCAATTGATCCGCGCAAACATATTTACATGTCGAATGTTCAAGCGAAAATTGATCGACTAAAAAAATATCAGGATGCAGGTGCGAAAGGCTACGGCGAACACAAGCCAGGAGTTGAGATGGATGATCCGCGCAACCTTGAATTTTTCGCCGCCTGTGCGGAACTTGGAATGCCTGTTCTTTTTCATCTCGACAACAACCGCAATACCGATAAACCCGGTTTGCCTGCTCTTGAAAAAGTTTTGCAGCAAATTCCTGACGGTGTTTTCATTGGCCATGCTCAAGGTTGGTGGGCCTCCATTAGTGGTGATGTGGATCAGGCAACACTCCAGAAATATCCCGCCGGTAAGGTACATCCCGGTGGGGCGTTGGACAGATTAATGGAAAAATACCCGAATCTTTATGGAGATTTATCCGCGGGTAGTGGAGCCAATGCGATTAAGCGGGATTTGGAGTTTGGCCGAGAATTTATCATTCGTCGCCACGATCGCCTCATGTTTGGGACCGATTATTTAGCTCCGGAACAAAAAGTGCCTCAATTTGAGCTGTACGGCGAAATTTTGGATGATCTTCCTCAAGAGGTGAAAGATAACGTTTTTCGTAACAATGCCCGCCGTATTTTAGGCTTGTAGTAGTGTCCGACAGATTCCTTTGCTAAATTTCGTCTATTTTGGAGTAAAATAGCGTCAATACGGTAAATTAAGGTATCATATAGGTTTAGACTGTACTTCACCCGACACATGGAGCGGCATTGGACGCTGTTTGCGTCCAGGTCTACATGCTTATGGCTTGGCTAACGACACTCTCATTCTATGGTGCCATCGCAGCGTATATATTTTCCGCTGTGGTTGTGCTCGTCTATGTTCGCAATGGCAATAATGATTTACTCTCTCGAGCAAAAAAACTTGCTGCCTTCGGGAATGTCCTCTTGCTACTGGTCTTTATATCTCGCGGGATTGAATTTGGCCGTATTCCCTTTACCGGCTTAGGCGATTCTCTCAATCTATTTCTCGTCTTGTGCACAGGAATCATTCTGCTGTTACAGCGCGAGGAAAAAATGCGCCCTCTAATGGCTTATTATTTGCCGGCTTTGGCTATTTTGGCGCTGATTAGCGGTATTTTCAGCCCATCATCGCTTAGCGAAGCTCCCAAAGAACTCAATGGACTTTTGTTATTTGTTCATGTATTGCTTGTATTCTTGGCCTTTGCTCTTTTCTTCATTGCAAGTCTCACCAGCATGGCGTATGTCACCAAAGCCCAAAGCTTAAAACGCATGACCTCAGGCACCATCGCGGAACGCCTTCCTTCTTTAGAACGATTGGATAAAGTGTTATTCAGACTCATCGGTTTTGGCTACCCTGCTTTTGCCCTTACTCTAGCCTTAGGCTTTGCTTGGGCTTATGGATCGCGTGACACTTTGGGTGAAACCTGGTATTTTTCCCCGCGTATCGTACTCGCTTTGTTTATGGTGATTTTTTATGCCTTTAGTTTTCATATTCGTCGTCGTGGTTTATTGCGAGGACCGAAGTTGGCTTATTTGGTGTTCTTTGTATCAACGGCCCTTTTCGTTATGTACTTGGGTATTGAACTTATGCAAATTGGTGGCTACACCATGGGGGGAACGCCTTCATGAGTTTGGTGGTCGCAGGCATAAATCACACCACCAGCGATATCGCTTTACGCGAACGCTTGGCCTTTGCGCAGGATAAAATACCTGAAGCATTGAGTCAGTTACGTCATCGTTTGGAAGACGCAGGTGTTGTGATCGTGAGCACTTGTAACCGTATGGAAATTTATGTAAACCATGTGGGTGAGGCAACAGATTTATTGCGCGAAGTGCGCCAGTTTATAAGCCAATGGCATGAGATGGACGAATCCGAATTTAGTGATTCATTATATGAACATGAAGATGCCGAGGCAGCAGGTCACCTTTTTCGTGTCGCAGCAAGTCTCGATAGTATGGTTGTGGGTGAGGATCAAATTTTGGGGCAAGTTCACGATGCGTATATCTTGGCCCATGCAGAGCAGGCCACAGATAAAATCATCAACAATCTATTTCAAAAAGCATTTACTATTGCCAAAAAAGTGCGATCAACAACCAAAATCTCCGAAGGAAAAGTATCGATTTCTTCGGTAGCGGTGGACTTGGCGGTCTCTATTTTTATGGACCTTACCGACAAAACAGTAATTGTTGTTGGTTCCGGTGAAATGAGTGAGCTGACACTGAAATGCCTTGTTGATAAAGGCGTTGGGTGTGTCATTGTAGCAAACCGTAGTGTGGAAAACGCACAGATTTTGGCGGACCAATTTAATGGTGAAGCCATTGCTCTTGATAGCTTAGACGATCATTTACAACGGGCCGATATTGTGATTAGCTCGACAGGTGCACCGGGAATTGTGTTGCACCGAGACCAAATTGCCCAAGCGTTAAAGCAGCGTTCTAATCAACCGATGTTTGTAATTGATATTGCTTTACCGCGTGATGCTGAAGCAAGTATAAATGATCTTGACAATGTTTATCTTTACGATATTGATAACTTAAAAGCGGTTACAGGGAAAAATATCGAAGCCCGACGCAATGAGTTGGATCGGTGTTATCAAATTGTCGATCATGGTGTGGAGCAATTTTCACGTTGGTTGCATTCGTTGATTGCCGAACCTACCATCGTCTCTTTATCCCATGAATTTAATGCTGTTCGTACGCGCGAATTAACCAAGACCTTGGACTCTTTAAAGCACTTAAGCGATGCAGACCGTGAAGAGGTTGAATACCTTACCAAGCGTATCGTGAACAATATTTTGCAGCAACCCATGACACAAATAAAACAAGAAGTGCATGACGCGGATCATTCAGGCGTTCTGCAAATCGTGCGACGTATTTTCGGATTGAAGGAATCTCTATGAGACCCAAATTAACCATTGGATCCCGCGGCAGTAAACTTGCGCTTACGCAAACCAATCAAGTGGCCGATATGATTCGTGCGGCAATACCTGGGGTAGAGGTCGATATTACCATTATCTCCACCCGCGGTGATCGAATATTGGATAAACCCCTCGCTGAAATTGGCGGCAAGGGACTTTTTACTGAAGAACTCGAAGCGGCTCTTCGTGATGGCTCTATCGATCTTGCTGTCCATAGCCTAAAAGACCTGCCCACCGATGATCCTGAAGGCCTCTGTATAGCCGCCTCGCCCAAGCGCCTCACACCCAACGATGCTCTCGTCTCTAAATATGAATCGCTAAAAGCCCTGCCAGCAGGGGCTACTGTGGGAACATCCAGCTTGCGTCGAAAAGCACAATTGCTCGCTATGAACCCTGAATTGAACATCGTCGACATCCGCGGAAACATTGATACCCGCATGGGTAAAGTCACCGAGACGGCCGAACTTGATGCAGTGATTCTTGCGTGCGCCGGATTAGAACGCATTGACCGTGCTGACGCCATCACCGAAGTCATCGCGCCTGAAGACATGCTCCCTGCCGCCTCCCAAGGCGTGCTCGGCATTCAAACCCGCGCCGATGACACCGAACTACGCGAAGCTCTTAGTGCAATACACGATTCCAACACCTACGCCGAAGCTCTCGCCGAACGTACCTTACTCGCCGGACTCGGCGGTGGGTGCCAAGTACCCATCGGTGCTCTCGCCAAAGTCGAAGGCGAGACCATCACTCTCGAAGCCTGTGTGTGCAGTTTAGACGGACTCACCATTTTACGCAGCACACTTAATGGTGGTGTGGATACTGCCCAAGCCCTCGGCCAACAAGCCGCCCAAGATCTCCTTACCCAAGGAGCTGATGCAATTGTTGCCGATATTGTATAATTTTAACAAGAGTGCGTATAGATAGGGTTCTCATCGCTACTCTTTGCTATACTTTTGTTTGGGAGATAGTGTCGAAGTGAAAAAACTCACTCTTGTAGTAGCGATAGTTTTATTTACGATAGGCTTGCTTTATTGTTTTGCCTGTCTCTCCGCTCACAAAAAAGCTATGGATCAGCATACTCCCCTAAGCACCGAAGAGCTCGTAGCTTTGAGCGAAATTTTCAATCCAGGGTGGGCCACTTCACCCACAGGTATTGCTGAAGCCAAACTCCCTCAAGCCTTGAGTATTTCCCCAACTACAGATTCAATCCTGGCTAAGTATGGCGGTGAACCATCATCAGAAGAGTTGGTTGAAGATACCTTCGCAAAACTATATCACCTAAGTTTAAAAATACACCATGGCAGCCAGCAATTTTCCGGATTAGGACTTGGTGGGGGAAGCACACCCTTATATCATATCGGTTCTGGGAATATGAGTTTACGCAATTTTGATGTTGCGAAACTATATATGGAGGCATCAATAAGGAACCATATTTCCACAAGTCCGGCTCAATGCAAAAATATTTTAGTCCACCTAGCAGAAGTGGAACCCGATCCTGAACGTGCTGCGTTGATGCTGCGCTTAGCCTGCCAAGGCAAATCTTTTAACGTCTTCATAAGTTTATGTAAATCGTATCAATTGTGTATTGAAACAGGTTCAACGCAACTAGCGGATCACTATCTTGATCGAATTTATACGGAGTACCCCAATGAACTTAAAAATATGGCCCATGGTTTCGGATTCAATATCCCTCCTAACCCCTCTGCTAAATAACATAACCATTCCGTCCACCCCTATAAACATGCTATGATCCCTCTATGCATAATGAAGATACACACGAATACACACATCCTTTAGAAGGCAAAACGATAGTCGTTACTCGCGCGCGCAATCAAGCGCAGGGATTGGCTCTTGGCCTTGAATCTCTCGGCGCTACGATTGTCGAATTTCCCACCATCGAAGTGCGCCTATCACGCCCCATGATCGATTTTTATGTGGATGGTTTCGACTGGATTGTTTTCACCAGTGCAAACGGCGTTCGCGGTCTACGTGTAGCCTTGGAAGAATATGGCCAATCCTTTTGCTTACCGAACCCCAATGTTTGTGCTGTAGGCCCTGCCACCATGCGCACCCTTCAAGGGGAAGGCATTGAAGTGGATCTTGTTCCTGAGGTATATACAGCCGATGCCGTCTTCGAAGCCATCAAACGAGAGTGCGGTGAACTTTTTAATAAAAAAATCCTCTTACCCCAAGGCAATATTGCCCGCAATATACTATCCAAGAAGTTACAGGATGAAGGGGCTGAGGTGACCGAAGTTGTAGTGTACGAAACGCGTATACCTATGTTTACCTCCGCGGATTTGGGCGACCTTGTCGAAGCCAGTCCAGACCTTGTTACCTTTACTAGCGGCTCCACGGCCCGAAACTTCTGTAAAATGGAAGCCCAACACGCCCTAGGCAATACTGACTATGCCTCAATCGGTCCTTTCACCACCGAAGTGGCGGAATCTTGTGGACTCGAAATCGCTGTTGAGCCTGAGCAGCACGATATTCCCGGATTGATAAGATCGATATTAAACTTTTATACTGAATCCACAGAAAATCCTGTCGAAGATATGTAGTATTCGCCGGTATTCTTTTTCCTAAAAGATAGACCGTTAAAGCAAAGGAAGTTACGTTATGTCATTCCCAACTGTTCGTTTACGCCGCATGCGCCGCAACCCGACCTTCCGTCGAATGGTGCGCGAAACCAAATTGTCGGTCGATGACCTTATCATGCCCCTTTTTGTACGCTCCGGATCCGGCATTAAAAAAGAAATTACTTCCATGCCCGGTAACTACCAATTCTCACCGGATATGCTTGTTGAAGAAGCCCGTGAACTATATGACCTTGGTATTCCTGCCATCATTCTTTTTGGTATTCCCGACTCAAAAGATCCTGAGGGTACCTCCGCTTTTGCGCAAGATGCGATTGTGCCGCGCACGGTAGAGCTTGTGAAAAAAGCTGTTCCTGGCCTTTGTGTTATCACCGATGTGTGTATGTGCGAATACACCGATCACGGTCACTGCGGTGCTATCACGAAAAACATCGATGGCGAATTGGACGTTCACAACGATAAAACAATTGCACTGCTTGTTGAAGAAGCTCTTGCTCACGCCGGCGCCGGCGCTGATATGGTCGCGCCTTCGGATATGATGGATGGTCGCGTTGGTGAAATTCGTATGGCCTTTGATGAACGAGGTTACGATGAAATTCCCATCATGGCCTACAGCGCAAAATTTGCCTCAGTTTTTTACGGTCCCTTCCGTGATGCGGCTGAGTCTCCTCCATCCTTTGGCGATCGTAAGACCTATCAGATGGATCCGGCGAATTTGCAAGAAGCTATGCGCGAAATCGAATTCGACATCGAGGAGGGGGCCGACATTGTAATGGTGAAACCCGCCCTTGCCTATCTCGATATCATCCGTGCAGGCTCCGACAACTATGAAGTACCCATGGCGGCCTATAATGTCTCAGGCGAATTCTCCATGATCAAAGCGGCTGCTCAGAATGGCTGGATCGATGAAAAAGGCGCTGCTATGGAATCTTTGTTGTCCATCAAACGTGCGGGCGCCAGTTTGATTCTCACCTATTGGGCCAAAGATGCTGCTACTTGGCTAAACGAATAGGCTTTTCGATATATTTTATTTGTTTTTTCCCACCTATCGATAAATGCCTGCTTGACAGTATCGACTTTATAGCGTAAAGTACTTAGGTACAGGAGGGTTCTCGTATGCAAGGTACCAATACTGCCGAGCAAGAAGAAGATAATACTGTCCCGTTGCACCTTCACGCCATGGACAACATCAGTTATATTCGGGAAACGATGTCGCGTTCGACGGAGTTTACTAATGTACCTGGTTGGGGGATGGTTATTGTTGGTCTATTGGCCACTTTTGCTTCATATATCGCCACCCTGCATCGAACTACATCCTGGTGGTTTGATACTTGGATTGTTATCGGGCTGGTGAGTATGGCCATTGGTGTAGTCGCTATGAAGATTAAGGCGTATCGGAATGATACGCAAATCTTTACATTGCCCGGTCGTCGTTTTTTACTTTGTTTCACTCCCACTATTGTAGCTGGAATGGCGGTCACGGATTTGTTGTACTGGCAGGGTGGTGAGCATTTACTGCCCGCATTGTGGTTACTCATCTATGGTCTAGCGGTATTGACAGCGGGTGCTCACTCAAATCCTATTGTGCCTTTTTTAGGCCTCACCTTATTTGTACTGGGCATTGTTACTATGCAATTGCCTTATCTTTTTGTACCGATCATTGGTGTATATACCTATGCCGATATCTGTATGGTTGCCGGTTTCGGATTATGCCATATTATTTTTGGACTTATCATTGCAGTTCGCCATGGAGGTTAAATTGAATTATGAAAAAAAGTAATGCCGCAAAAAAGCAAGAGGATACACCCAGGCTCAACTTGGTTTCGTCCAATCAGGCGGATCCAACTATGCTGCCTCCTGAGCCTGAGAATAAACTCATTCACGAGCGTAAGCGATTAGCTATTTTAAGTGCACTCGCTGTCAATCCATCCTTGACGTTTAAGGAACTCAAAGGCTTACTGGATCTCAGCGATGGTAACTTGAGTGTCCACGCACAAAAATTAGAGGCAGCAAACTATATTAAGTGTTCCAAAGCTTTCGAGGGACGCATGCCTAAAACTACCTATAGCATAACCAAATCAGGTCAGAAAGCGCTGAGTGATTATTTAGATCATATGGAGAAACTTATTGCGATGGTTAGGGATAAAGGCTAAAGAAACATACAGGCGTCGTGCTTAACTGTGGACGCCTTGTTTTTTGACAATTCGACTTTATATAACAAAGTGCATTGCGGGAGTATAGTATGAGCCTTAAAACAAACCATTCGATTTTTATGTTGTCTGTAGCCTTTGTTTTCGGGGTGATTGGAGACATCATCTTACGTACCCCCTCTCATGGCCTGAACTATAGCATATGGTTTATTATCCTAGTTACGGTAGTGCTTTGGAAAATTAAAACTTCTGAAGAGCGCCTACCCTTCACCTCAAAACTCTTTCTAACGATGGCTGTACTCTTGGCATGTGTACCCACTCTACGCGATTCCAGTGTTTTCAAATCGCTTTCATTTTACGCTAGTTTTCTCGCACTTTTTTTATCTTCCCTATCGTTTCGTGATTCCAAAGCATTGAGTACTGTTTATTTTGTGCCATTCTTGGTCAGCTTGACCCAGCGAATCATTTGTAGTGCATTGTCATTATTAATTGCGATTCCGGACATTCAGGAATACAGAAATAGTCACCGGGTAAAAACACCTAAACTAGTTCCAGCAATCTTACGAGGTCTTTTACTTTCCATTCCTTTGCTATTCGTATTTGTTTGCTTGTTTATGTCGGCAGATAAAAATTATGAATCCATGGTTCATAATTTATGGGGCTTTAATATGTTTACAATTATGGAAAATATATTCTTCATTGCATTGTATACATGGTTGGCATTGAACATAGCTTCGCCATTTTTACATGCGGGGTTTACAGAGAATAATCTCGCGACAGTGGAAACTAATGATCATGATAAATGGTCGTTGGAAACCATTGTTATACTGGGAAGTGTTAATTTGGTTTTCATGAGCTATGTGTATTTTCAGCTCGGGTATTTATTTGGAGGAATCGATCACATATTGAATACGGAAAATCTAACCATGGCTGAGTATGCTCGGCGGGGATTTTTTGAATCGTTACTGGCTGCAGCGCTTGTATTGATCATCTTGCTGACCTTTGATGAATTTTTGAAGGATGTTTCGTCCACTCTTCGGAAATGGTATTTAGGACTTTCTTTCATACAAGTGGTCCTGGTATCGGTTGTCATACTTTCTGGCTTACAACGAATGGATATTTACAAATCCACCTTTGGGTTAACAGAGGACCGTTTTTATGTATATGCAATTCTGCTTTGGATCTTAGGTACATTTGCTTGGTTGATGCTTTGTTTAATTAGGCACAAAGATCATCAGCGTAACTTTGTCTTAGGGACGCTGATATGGGGATATTGTTGCTTGTTTGCGGCTATTGGCATCAACCCGCATGCACACATAGCTTCAGAAAATATTAGTCACATGAAAGAAGGGGGGGCATTTGAGAACAACTCTGGAAAAGGGAATACTGTGGGCAAAAGTACTTTGGATTCGCGGTATTTAATGTCGCTTAGTGAAGATGCAACCCCTGCTTTACTGGCCAATTTGGAGTTATTTTCTCCAAGAGAGCAACTCGAACTAATGGGGAATTCTGAATTGAAGTATCCGAAATCGGTGCACACATGGAAGAACTGGTGTTGGTCACGTAGCCGTGCGCATGCCTTACGGAAGCAAGTGAATATCAATAATGCAGCCGCTAATGTTCAATAGATCCTTCTATTGAGACACTGTTAAAAACACCATATGCTCCCTGCCCCCATTGAGGCTTTTTCAATTCTTTCGAAATTGCTTTAGGGGCTTGGGCAGTTGCGATCATCTTACCATCCTGCTCGATACGTAGGGTATCGCAATCCATAATAAACCTTAAGCGACTAGATCCTTCAGTCCAAGTCACCGGTGCACTGGCATGTCCGGGCATATTTACCCGCGTTACTGCCCCGTATTCTTTCCAGCGCCCTTTATCGATGAAGTCAAACTTGGGTTCCCATTCACCAGGCCATTTCGCAGAGGTGGAAATCAACATGTCACTGCCCAAAGGCACCATACTCGTCACCTGTTGTCCCCATTGATTCGCTACACCACCCAAGGCTCTTGTTTCATTTTCATACGGGTGTGTAGTTGTATCAGTAGGGGATGGTAATTGAAACATACGTTTTGCCAGATCCCATTGTTTAAGATCTTCATGGTACTTCCATACTTCGCCCCAAGGCCATACTCCTACGTATAGTTCCCCTGCATAAATCATCATTGTTTGTGCTTCACGAGAGCTCCCGCTTACGCCATCCATTTTGGGTGGCCAGCCTTCCAATCGCTTTACAGTTTCACCATCAAAAGAAAAGAGTTCGCCCGTGGGATATTGTCCCATCAATAACTGATCGTAGTATGTAAGCATTGCATAGACTTGCTAACTAGTCTTAAGATCTCCATCAATGACTGTGCGCCATTGCCCATTGCGGAATACATACCCCCCACCAATATTGGTGCAAGAGAGTACTTGGTTACCAAGTTGACCATACGCATAAGGGAATTCCCCTACTACAGGTACGGTCATTACCTTAGCCTCTGCTAAGTCGATGGGGCCATCCCCTATTGTCCAAGGGCAGGCATACAGTTTCGAAAACCCTTCTTCATCCTTGGTATATTTTTTATACCCGCCATCGTCTACCTTCACAATGTGATAGAAAAACAGATGTCCTTGGGCATAATAAAAACCTGCATAGCCCCCCACCTTCGGCGCATCAAGGATCACTGTATCGTTCAGTAGTACCCGACCACTGTCAAATGACATCAAATCAGTGCCTAAGCGTGTGTCCACTCGGGTACTTTTTTCGGTGGGTTTCCATATTTGTGCTGCATTGTCCCATACTTTTACATCGGGCTCTGTTGCATAAACATTACCATCAAAATTAAATAGGTAAGTACCGGCTAAATAGCCTGGGCGAGGCAAAGTATCTGCTCGCAAACTTCGTGATTCTTGTGTGGGGCGCACATAAAAATGAACGGTATGACGATCGTTTCGGTGGTAGGTGTTGTATAACCCTGAGAATCCTGCACCTATCACATGCTTGCCGTCTTGAGTTTCCACCTCGAACAGTGAGCCAAAATTCTGCCCCACATCTTTACCGCGATCTACCTGGACGGTGATGGAGGTATCCGCATACGCTTGAATGCTGAGGTTCATAAAGATGCAAAGGCTAAAGCCAACCAGTTGAAAAACCGTTTTCATAGAACTTACCTCCCTTAAGAACGTGAACTTAAAAACGAGGAACCCAATACGTATATTTCGCGTAGAACTTACTGGCTTGAATGATGGAGCATATATTCAATACTGTCTACCAATGCGTCATACGAAGCTTCAATGATATTTTCGGATACGCCCACAGTATACCAGGCATTTCCTGCTCCATCACCCGACTCAATCAATACGCGTGTACGTGCACGTGTCGCTGCATGGGAATCGAGGATACGCACTTTATAATCTTCAAGAACCAACTTCTCTAATGCTGGGTAGCTATCCAACAATGCTTTACGAATGGCCTTATCCAAAGCATCGACAGGTCCATCGCCTTCGGATGCGGTATGCATTTTGGTTCCATCAGGCAAGCTCAGCTTCACGGTAGCTTCCGCAATGGATTCGTCTTTTGCAGTGTGACGCACAGCGCTTACATGAAAACCATCAAGCGTGAAGAACGGGGTAAAACTTCCAACCGTTTTGCGCATTAGCAATTCGAGTGAAGCGTCCGCGCCTTCAAACTCGAGCCCTTCGTTTTCCAAATCTTTTACTTTTTGTAAAATAGCCTTTGTACTGGGATCTTCTTTTTTAAGGGTAATACCCAGCTCTTCGGCTTTTTCCATCAAACTGGAGCGACCGGACATTTCACTCACGGGAATGTGGGTGGTATTTCCAACCGACTCTGGATTGATATGCTCGTAGCTGGATTTCATTTTACGTACAGCATCTGCATGCATGCCGCCTTTGTGCGTAAAGGCATCGCGCCCAATATAGGGGGAGTTGTCACGCGGGATCATATTGGCTAGTTCAGCCACCAAATGACTCAAGTGAGTAAGTCCTTTGAGCTTATCATCGGGAACCAGATCATAACCCATCTTCAATTGTAAGGCAGGTATTATGGAGCACAAGTCTGCATTTCCTGTGCGTTCACCATATCCGTTAATCGTTCCTTGTAACTGGATGACACCTTCTTGAATCGCAATCAGTGAATTGGCCACACCGCATCCGGAATCGTTGTGGGCGTGTATACCCAGTGCTGCTTCCGGAATTTTTGCATGAACGGCTTTTACCGCTTCAGCAATTTCATGAGGCAAGCGTCCACCATTGGTGTCGCATAATATTAAGTTTTCCGCGCCTGCATTCCATGCTGTTTCCATACAGGCCAAAGCATAGTCATTGTCTTCGAAGTAGCCATCAAAGAAATGTTCTCCATCGACAAACACACGCGTGCCTTGATCGATCAAATAGCGGACCGATTCATCGATAATAGTTAGGTTTTCTTCTAAACTAATGCGTAAAATTTCTTTGGTGTGTGTAACGGATGATTTAGCAAAAATTGTTACAAAATCGGTTTTTGCACTTAGCAATGCTTTTAAGTTTGCATCATCTTCCACGGCGGATTTGGAATAGCGGGTGCTGCCAAATGCTGTCATCTTCGCATTCTTTAAATCCATATCGCGAGTACGTTCGAAAAGCTCTACAGCCTTTGGGTTTGAACCCGGCTGTCCGCCTTCAATGTAGGCAACACCAAAATCGTCTAAGGCTTTTACCACACGTAGCTGATCTTCTGAGGAAAACTTGATTCCAGGACCCTGCGCTCCGTCACGAAGCGTTACGTCATATATTTCAACAGACTTACTCACAAAAAATCTCCAGTCAGGGTTAGGACACCGTCTCGAAAGCGATGGTTTCTTCGGTAATCATAGAGGGAATCAAGGTGTGACCTTCTGGGTATAACACCCCAGCTTTTTCGGATTCGACTTCGGAATAGCACGATAAGCCATTTGATTCTATACCTGGGCCAAACAACACAAAAGGTACAGGCCCGCCAGCATGTGTTTTTGATGCGATAGATGTTATATGGTCTGGACCTATCATCACGCGAACATCGCCGCGCGCCTTTGAAAATTCCATGCAGGGTTTTACCACAAGCTCATCAAAATCTTGTATTGCACGGATCTTTAAATCACAATCGCCTTCGTGTGCAGCCTCATCGGGTGCTTCAATGTGAAGATATACAAAGTCGCGTGTTTCTAAGGCTTCAAGTGCAGCATCGACCTTACCTTTATAGTTGGTGTCAACATAGCCCGTAGCACCTTCAACAGAGATTACATCCAAGCCCGCACTACGGCCTATACCATTGACTAAATCGACGGCTGAAATCACTGCACCAGTAATGCCGTAGCGCTCTCCATAGGTATCCATGCTTGGAGCACCACCCTGACCCCATAACCAAATGGAAGTCGCAGGCAATTTACCTGCAGCAACTCGCTCTTGATTGATTGGATGATTATCCAAAATTCCTCGGGATTGTTCGATCAGTTTTAGGATACCTGAGTTCCCACTGCCTTGCGGTAAGTGAGGTGCATATGTTTTATCCGTAATATCGTGTGGTGGAGTGCATTGCAAGGCCACCAATTCAGCCTTCTGTTCTTTTGTCGCATCCAGCAACATCAAATGACGGTAGCCCACTCCTGGATAAAAACGAAGACCATCTGCGGCCATACCATCATTGAGTGCAGCGATTAATTCGGTAGCCTCTTCGGTACTAATGTGATCGGCTGTGAAGTCTTTCATAATCCCGTTATCTAATGTAACTAAATTGCAACGAAAGACTAGTTGGTTTTCACCTATGGCAATCCCTTGGTTTACAGCTTCCAGAGGTG
>CALLLL010000158.1 GCA_938082445.1 uncultured bacterium | reverse complement strand
TGAGCTCTACAAGCTAGCCGAAAAAAACATACTCCATAAACCCAAAGTACTTGAAGAACAAGTTGTACGGATGATTGCCGATGAAAAATCCAAAGCCTTTGTCGACAACTTTGCAGGGCAATGGTTACAACTACGCAATGTATCTTTGGTAGCCCGTGAGAAAAAAAGGTATCCCGATTTCAACATGAGCTTGCGTAAATCCATGCGCCGAGAATCAGAGATGTTTTTTAAAACCATTTTGCAAGACAATGAAAGTATCCTAAATTTTCTCGATTCTGATTTTACATTCGTGAATGAAGTACTTGCCAAACACTACGGTATTGAAGGAATCACTGGTGAAGAATTGCAGCGGGTTACACTTGAGGGCGATCAACGCGGCGGTGTGTTAACACAAGCCAGCGTGTTAACCATCACTTCACGCTATACGCGCACCTCCCCAGTATTGCGCGGTGCATGGATCATGGAAAACATCTTAGGCACTGAACCAGCCCCTCCACCACCCGATACACCTTCCATTCAGGATACAGCCCGAAAGGTTAAAGGTACCTTTCGCCAAAAGATTGAACGTCACCGGGATAACCCTGCCTGTATTTCTTGCCATGAACGAATGGACCCACTGGGCTTTGCTTTTGAGAACTATGACGCAATTGGAAAATGGCGCACAACTGAAAACAATTTACCCGTAGACAGTACTGGAGTTTTACCCACAGGGGAAGATTTTGAGGGTTCAAAACAGCTACGTGCCATCATATTGGCGAATCCTGACGATTTTGTTCGCTGTTTTACCGAAAAAATGTTAACATATGCATTAGGAAGAGGCGTGGAAGCGTATGACCGTCCAGTAGTTACGGACATTGCTGAAAAACTTGCTGACAATGAATATCGCTTCCAATACTTAGTTCAGCAAATTGTAACGAGCGTGCCCTTCCAGATGCGCAAAGATGAAGACAAAGAGGAAAAGCATGAATTACTTAGCCGGAAAACATCTTAATCGACGTACATTCTTAAAAGGGCTTGGCGCCACCATGGCACTGCCTGTCTTGGATGCAATGACTCCAGCCGCTGTTGCTGCAAACAGTACCACGGTTGCAGCTGACCCTAAGCGTATGGTGTTTGTCTATCTGCCCAACGGTGTCATCATGGAAAAATGGACGCCTGAAGGGGACTCAACGGCCCTTAATTTATCTCAAACGATGAAACCATTGGCCAATGTTCGTGACGACATGAACGTGATTTCTGGTTTAGCACAAATGAACGGTCGCGCTTTAGGCGATGGCGGTGGCGATCACGCACGAGCTGCAGCGACCTTCCTTACTGGCGTGCACCCCTATAAAACGGCTGGCTCCGATATTCGCGCAGCCATTTCGGCTGACCAAGTAGCTGCACAAATTATCGGTGATCAAACGCGTCTGCCCTCATTGGAATTAACTCTTGAACCTGGGCGCCGCGCGGGTAATTGCGATACTGGGTATAGTTGCGCATACAGCAACAGCATATCATGGCGCACCGAGCACACCCCAAATCCACCAGAGCAT
Source organism: uncultured bacterium (assembly GCA_938082445.1). Taxonomy (GTDB): domain Bacteria; phylum Hydrogenedentota; class Hydrogenedentia; order Hydrogenedentales; genus DTSJ01. The sequence continues at coordinate 22,159 of CALLLL010000158.1, read as the reverse complement.
AATCCACGTCAAGTCTTTGAACGATTGTTCGGGGGCTTCGACTCAAGTGCTACTCCTGAAGAACGTGCTAAGCAACGTAAATACCGTCAGAGTGTGTTGGATGTAGTCTCCGATGACACCAAAAAATTAATGAAAAAGCTGGGTAAATCCGACCAACAAAAGTTAGATGAATACTTATATGCTGTACGTAAACTCGAACTGCGTGTAGAAACCTCAGAAGAATTAGAAGAATTTTCAACCGTTGACTTCGAAACCCCGGCAGATAAGCGCCCTTCAGATTTTGCTGAGTATGCAAAGCTGATGTACGACTTACAAGTGCTGGCTTTAAGCACAGATCAAACACGCATTATCACATTTATGGTGGGCGCTGAAGGATCTGGCCGTCAATATAAAGAATTGGATGTTACCGGCGGACACCATGAAATCAGTCACCACTTACACGATAAAAAGAAAGTGAGTGATTTGGAAAAAATTAATCACTATCACATGGAACACTTTGCCTATTTCCTTGAACAGATCAAAGGCGTTGAGGAACAAAACGGCACCCTGCTTGATAACTCCATGGTGCTATGCGGTAGTGGGTTGAGCGATGGGAATAGACACGCGCACTACGACTTGCCCCTCATACTGGCAGGTAAAGGCGGTGGCTCCGTGAAAACGGGACGCCACTTACAGTATGCCAAAGAAACTCCTATGAACAATCTCTTCTTATCCATGCTTGATCGCATGGGCGTTCACACCGAAGAGCTTGGCGACAGTACCGGTAAACTGGAGCACTTGAGCGATTTAATTTAGACTATCGTTCGCCTTTTAGAAAGCCCAGCAGATCCCGAAGTTCTTGGCGGGTCATGTTGGCTTCCAACTGTTCAGGCATCATGGACAAACTGTTTGATTCCATTACTTCGATATCCTTACGCAACACCGTTGTTTTAATCCCCTGTGCCTGGTTAATGGTGATACTCGATTCTGTCTCGGAGCCTATCAATCCTACATACGCTTCTCCATCTTTCGTTTCGATGAAGTAACTTTCAAATCCACTAACCATGAGCCAATTGGGGTTGATGATATGCATTAGAATCGATTCCAGAGGTTGGGAATGGATTCCACTCAAATCAGGGCCAACATCAAACCCAATTTCGTTGTATCGATGACAGGCCATACACGATTTCTCAAACATTTTTTTACCGTTTACAGAATCGGGTGTTAATTCTAATACGCTACGGAATTCTTCATAACGCTTCTTTGGATCGACTTTATGTACCGAAGAAAACACCGTTTTAATCCGCGCGTTTAAGGCCCCATCGTTCACTCGCTCAAGACGCGTCCGACTACGTGGATCAATGGACCAAGCTTCCACATCGCTCGATTCCATGGCTGTTACCAATGATTCGATACCCGCTGTCGAACTGAGTAGGCCATTGATCGCGACCTTACGCGTTTCAGTGGAAAAACCCAGCCATACACTACGTTGCAGCAAGGCTTTGGCCACCCGTTCATCTTTAAATCCATTGAGTGCGGCAATGACGGCCACTTGCACATCTTGTGGAGTAAGCGGGGTGAGCAGCGAAACAAGTGTTTCCCCAGACGTATCAAAATCAGTATGGCGAAGTACATCGATAGCGCGACGTTTAGCTTCGATGGGCGGTGTATCGGATTGTATAATTGCCAAGCACGTCGAGACCCAATCGTTTAGATCATGTTCTTGTTCAGGAGCCGAAACCAATGCTACGCTCTCCACTCGTTCAGCCGTAGAAGCCCCCTTGGGGAAAAGCTTGTTACCTTGCACTCCACTCAACACACCTTGCAATGCAGCTAAACGCCAACGTTCAGATTCCGTAGGCTTCACATTCAATAGTTCATTCATAAATGTTTTAGTAGATTCCGGATTTTCCACTAAGGCAAAAATACGCGACAAGCCTTCCATCAATTCAAGCCAACCGGCATTATTGGATAAGTCGTCCTTCAATAAAATATAAGCAAACTCCAACGGCGCTGCATCAATTGCGCTTAGTACCGCTGAGCGCGTCCAATGGTCATCAATATCTGCACGTAAAATCGTTGCAAGAGCCATCAACGTCGCTTCATCGGGCTCGTTGTTATCACCCAATGCTAAAGCACAGGCAAAGCGCACATGTGGATCGGCATCCTGAGCCAATGCAGTCACTGATTGCTGTATTTCCGCTGACACCAATGGCAATAACCGCACTAATCGCAAACCTTGTAATCGAACCGCTGCAGACGAATCGCTAAGCGCTGATTTTAACAATGGTTCATCAACCCAACCCAAAGTAAACAATAAGTGTAAAGCACGAATCCGCCCTTGTACCAAAGTGCTTTTAGTGAAATTCGCTTTTAATAAATCAACATCAAGTGCATGTTGGCGTTCCAGCAATAAGCGTTGAGCCGTATCCCGTTGCCAACCATTGGGATGCCCCAATGCAGCAACAAGTGCTTCGGGCTCATTCACATCTAAAGTTGTATCGCCAGAAGTCTTTCCTCCCTTCGATTTAATCCGGTAAATTCGACCGTGCTTTTTCCCACTTTCGAAATCAGTGATGGCAGCCACTTCATCGGGCAAATATGTTGGGTGCTCAATGGATTTACGATACATATCGCACATATACAAGGCACCATCGGGACCATTGCTTAGAAATACCGGACGTGACCAGTTATCCGTACTCGCGAGAAATTCAGACTCTTGCTCATGTTCTCCCCGCTTTCCTGTAAAGCTGCCACCGTCTTTACTGAGAATATCGCGGTGTACTAAATTACCGGTAGGATCACATACAAAGTTATTGCCATAGAACGATGGTTCAAGTGCTGTGCCGCGATAAATAACCATTCCGCAAGCCGCCGTAAATGTACCTTCATGCGCATAGGCTGTTGTAACAGCATCGCTCTTTGCAAACACGGGGGAAGCTGCTCCGTGTTCAGGCAGTTCCTTCACTACATTAGAGGCATTTAGATACGGATTTCGTGCAAGATCGCCTGGCTCCATAACAACATGCTGAATGTGTTGACGGTTGCTGCACACAAATTTATTTCCGGCATCATCAAATGTGAGACCAAACTGTGCACGTCCACCGCGCGCTTCGAGCGCATGAGTGATGGGGTTATAGCGTATATCATTACTCCCCATGTTGACTGCAGGGATGCCCGGCTGACTCGGCACAGATACTTCTCCACCACTTAAACCATTGGTGAAATGAATCCAGTTATCAAGACTCAATGTCGGGTGACTCACATACAGTTGCGTCGATCCACCCAGCTTAAAGCCTTGTAAGAAAACTTCACGCACATCGGCTTTTAGATCACCGTCGGTATCTTTAAGAAAATACACATTGGGTGCCGCAGTGAGCAATACACCGCCCTTCCAAGGCATGATGCCATTTGGAAAATCGAATCCTTCGGCAAATGTCGTGCGATGCTCATAGCGCCCATCACTATCACGGTCCTGCAATAAAGCCACAGAACCTTTAGACCCATCGGCATTGCCGGAGGGATATACACGATCTTCGACGACATACAAATTACCTGATGCATCAAAACATAAAGCCACAGGATCTGTGATCTCCGGTTCCGCCGCGACCAATTCGATTTCTATCCCATCCGCCACATGCATACTCGCCATGGAATCTTTCGGTGAAAGCGGGTCAGCTTGATCGGCATGGGTCGAACTCATGGATACGAAAACAAGCATCAGCCCAGCAATACGACTGAACCAAGGTTTCACACACACTTCGGGGCGTTTCATTGGCTAACCCTCTATAGTTGTATTAATTACTTTTATGTCTTAATCGGTCGATGCCTACAGCAGCGACAATGATCGTACCAATAACAATATTTTGCACATAGTTAGGGATGCCGACAAGCACACAACCGTTGCGTAGGATCGCCATAATAATCGCGCCTACGAGCGAACCGGCTACACTGCCTTCGCCTCCATTGAGTGACCCGCCACCAATAACTACTGCCGCAATGATATCGAGTTCCATGCCCACCGCCGCGGTGGGATCGCCCAGACTGAGGCTGGCATATTGCATCACACTGGCGCATCCAGTTAAAGCACCGCACAACGTGTACACCCATATTCGTTGAATAGACACATTGATTCCGCATAGACGTGCAGTCGCTTCATTGGATCCTAACGCACATACATAACGGCCAAAAGCTGTTCGTCGTAAAAGTATAGTCATGAAAATAAGCAATACCACCATCACCCATAACCCAGGAGCAACAGAATACCATTTACCCACTTGCGGCTCGATAACCATCATAGAACCGAGCCAATTGTCAGAAGTATTCACCGCTGTTTGGCCGGCGAGTCCTTTGGCCACTCCACGCGTAATTTGCATCATACCCAAAGTTACAATAAACGGAACGATTCGCATATAAGACACAAGCGCTCCGCTAAGCATTCCACACAATGCGCAAGCAACGACTGCTGAAAGGGAAGCCAGAATGGGAAGCATGAGGCCGATCTCTTCAGCACCTGCTGTACGCAATATCATGGCGGTTACAACTGAACCCAGTGCAATTAATGATCCCACGCTCAGATCTATTCCACCGCTAATGATCACAAATGTCATGCCCATCGCACCAATGCCGTATATAACAGCCTGCGTCATAAAAGTCTTGGTATTATAGAGACTGTGAAAACTCGAGGGAGCAACCAGTAAAAAGATCCCATATACCACGACCAGTCCAATAACTGGACCGAATGCATTGAGGTGATCTCGCCAACTTTTCTGGCTATATAAAGACGCCGTGTTTTCGGATGAACTCATGAGCTTAGACATTCCTCTGGGATTTCATGGCCAGATGTGGCCGCTTCCATTACACTGTGGGGGGTCCATTCATTGACCGGGCGTTTAGCACTCATTCGCCCACGCGACATTACAGCGATAGTGTCGCACACACCAAAAAGTTCGGGCAAGTAGGAAGATACGAATATGATTGCTTTACCGCGCTGGGCCAATTGATCAATTAGTGTATAAATTTCGACTTTCGAACCTACATCAATACCCCGCGTAGGTTCATCAAGCAATAACACATCAGCGTCTTGCTCAAGCATACGCGCGAGTGCAACTTTTTGTTGGTTACCACCAGACAGATCATCCACCAATTGATTCGGCCCGACACATTTAATTCGCAGTTCGTGTATCCAGCGACTCGAATGCTTATCCTCACGTGCATGGTTGATTAGACCTGTACCCTTTATTCGAATAAAACGAGAAAGCGTCGACAAGGTCGTGTTTTCACCAATGGTCATGCTGGTGGCTAAGCCTTCTTCTTTTCTATCTTCACTTAAAAAATCCAGTTGATTTTTTAATGCTTTTCGAGGATTCATAGAATGAATGGATATCGAGGTGGAATCATCACCCAAATGCATCGAACCCGATTGCGATCGATCAAGTCCAAAAATGGCCCGTAAGGTTTCGGATCGACCAGCACCGACAAGCCCTGCGATCCCAAACACTTCCCCAGCACGCACTTCAAAATGCACATCTTGGGGCTGAGGAGTTCCCGTTAAGCCCTGTACCACAAGTTTAGTTTTACCAAATGCATGGTCAGAACGCGGAAACATTTCATCCAGCGAACGCCCAATCATGAGTTCGATGATGTCGGTGATGGTCGTGGTATCAATCTCACCCGATCCAACTGATTCACCATCACGAATAGCCGTAAAGCGATCGGCTATTTCCATCACCTCTTCCAAAAAGTGACTGATATAAATCACTGAAATCCCGGCTTTTTTTAATCGCTCAATCGTTTTAAAAAGTGATTTGGTGTCGGCTTCGGTCAATGAACTGGTCGGCTCATCCATAATTATTACATCGGCCTCACACACCAAGGCACGCCCGATTTCAATGACCTGTTGCAAACCAATATTAAGCTTATTCACCGGGGTATTAAGAGGCAAGTCCGGATGCCCCAACACCGTCAAAGCATCACGGACTTTATCGCGATCCGATTGCAGAAAACCCCATTGGCTGCGCTCCAGCCCAAGTGTCATGTTTTCTTCTACCGTTAGATGGGGCGCGAGGGTGAGTTCTTGATAGATCATCGCAATGCCCAGTGCCCGACCCGCAGCAGGAGACTCAATGCGTACCGGTTCACCCTTATACACTATTTCACCGGAGTCGGCTTGGTGAGCACCGCTGAGCACTTTCATTAGCGTACTCTTGCCTGCTCCATTCTCACCCAGTAAAGCATGGATCTCACCAACCCGTACCGAAAGACTCACCTCATGCAAAGCCCGTGTGGCACCAAAAGATTTACAGATATCCCGTAGTTCCAAAATGGATGGCGAGTCAGTGGACGAATGCATGGGTATACCTTAAATTACTTCAACCATTTATCCAAGTCCGGCTTGACCAATTCTTGAATATCGGGATTGTTCAGGTTTTCAGGTGTGATCATTTCCAACCGAGTCGCAATGTTGGCTTCAACCGTTTCGCCTTTAATCACAGCAACCGCTGTCTTCACACCAAGGTACCCCATATCAAAAGGATCCTGTGACACCAAGCCATTTATCTCGCCATCTTTAAGGCCTGTAACCAAAGCTTCACTCGTATCAAAGCCCACAAACTTCACCTGCCCCGCCTTTCCGGCACTTTGCAAAGCGCGCAACATACCGAAAGCAGAAGATTCATTCGGACAAAAGATGCCTTCGACATCAGGGAATTTATTCAATAGATTTTGTGAAGCTTGTAACGCAGATTCTTTTGTCGCGCCGGCATATTGATTGGAAGATATGACTTCAATCTCACCATGCTTCGCTATTTCTTCCAAAAATCCAGCTTCGCGATTCTCTGTACTCGCGGAGCCTTCAGCATAACGCAGCAAAATGACCTTCCCTTTGTTGCCCAAGACTTCAGCCAACCGACGAGCCCCCAAACGCCCACCTTCTTTATTATCCGTAGCGACAAATGAACTGTGCGCTTCGGATTCCAATCCAGAGTCAATGATAACCACCGGGATGTTGCGTTGAACGGCCGTTTCTACGGGGCGTGCAAGGGCAACATTGTCCAAGGGCGCAATAACGATAGCATCCACCCCTCTACTCACAAAACTTTGTACAACCTGAATTTGTTGTTGACGATCATCTTCTTTTTCCGGGCCCGTCCAGATTATTTCCACACCCAGTTCCTGTGAGGCCTTAACTGCCCCAGCATGAATACTTTTCCAAAAATCATGCGAAGTACCTTTTGGGATTACCGCGAGGGTTAAGGACTCATCCGCTGATGCTCCATCACCCTTAACCGAGTCATTGGTATCCGGTGCTTCATTGCCGCATCCCGTGAACACCAACCCCATCATGATCATCCAAGCCATCAAGCGCTTCATTGTCTCTCTCCTTCAAAGTATATGCTGAACCAATCAGACTTACAGGATACCTGATAGGCCTTTTTACATCAATAGGTTATGGCGGATGCGATCCTTAATCTGTGTATTCAAGAATCATGCTGTGTTATGCTTTGAACATAGGCCCTAAAATGTCCTGCACAAAAAGGATCGACCATGAAACTATTCTTTTTAATTCCTGGTATAGCCATTTTAGTTTTAATTCAGCCCTTATCTTATGGAGCTCGAACCACCTTGCCACACGATACCTATGTTTACAAAAATGTCGACAATTTGGATGTGGAAGCCGATGTATACGGTGGTAATCCCACTGTAACCAAGCCTGTCCTGGTCTATATTCACGGAGGAGCGCTGGTAGCAGGGACCCGGAAAATGATTCGCTCAGAACAGTTGCAGGCCTATCTAAATGCTGGTTTTGTGGTGGTCTCCATAGATTATCGATTGGCCCCTGAAGTGAAAATCCCTCAAATCGCCGGTGATCTAAAAGATGCCTTCGCATGGATTGCTAAAGCTGGCCCCACTTTATTCGGTGCCGATCCCGATCGGATATCAGTGGTTGGGCAATCTGCAGGCGGTTATTTAACCCTACTATCCGGCCATTTCATTAAGCCACGCCCCAAAGCCCTCATTAGTTATTATGGCTATGGCGACATTATCGGACCTTGGTACAGTGAGCCCGATCCGCATTATTGCAAGAAACCGGCCGTTTCCGAGGAGGAATCCGGAAAGCATGTGGACACTCCAGTGGTGGCTAATCGGCCCTTTTCCGACAACCCAAAGGCCAAATTCTATCTATGGTGCCGCCAAAATGGCCGATGGCCTATCGAGGTGGGTGGAGTGGATCCCTCAAAAGACCCCGACTTTTTCACACCCTATATGCCAGTACTTAACATAGATAAACGCTACCCCCCGACTTTTTTAATTCATGGCGATAAAGATACGGATGTTCCCCATGAGCAGTCTGTATTAATGGCAGAAGCCCTAGATAAAGCCGGAGTTGAGTATGAATTTCTAACAATCAAAGACGGGGGTCACGGCTTTGATTGGCAAAAAGATGACCCTCAGGTGGCCGCGGGATTTGCAAAAATCTTGGATTTTCTTGAAAAGCATGGAAAATAGTTACATTCTCGTAGAAATCTCAGTTCATTATTGACTTGCTTCGGTGGACGCCCTATAATGGGTTCCACAGAATGACTTAACAGCTTCGTTGAGCAGGTCTGTTTATTTTAATAGATGTTTGTAGCTTTGACAGAGTCGGTATATGGACTTTGACGAGGGTTACGGCGATTGTAATTTGGTTATTGCGCCGACTTTAAAGGCGTTTTTTATACCCAGTCTATTCATGAATTATGGAGTAAAGATATAGTTGATTAACGATAGAGCCTTAAAATAGTCTCCACAATAGTCGTTGATCGTTTTTTCTGATTCTTTATAAGTCGTTGAATCTAAAGGGTATAGATATATCTGAAAACCATGCGTTTTCAGAATTGCCCCGCCGTCCCCCCCTCTCTAGATCCATCATGTCCACTCTTCATATAGATTGAGCCTGTGTGCTCAAAGGAGAAGTAGTGAAATGAATGAACCTATCGTAATCGGTATCGTGTCCTTCGTGGTCGGTGCCGTGATTGTATTTATTTTTAATCAAATAAGCGCCAAAACGACCTTGGCCGGTGCCAAAAAAGAAGCCAACCAGCTCCTGACCAACGCCGAGCGCGATGTCGCTTCCATGAAGAAAGAAGCCAAGACTGAGCTCAAAGAACATGAAATTGAGTCTCGCGAACGCGTAGAGAAAGAATCCGAGCGTCAACGTGCTGAAATCTTGAGTATGGAGCAGCGCATTTTGTCCAAGGAAGAAAACTTGGATCAACGCATCACCTCAATTGTCCAAAAAACCGATGCACTGAATCAGCGCGAAAAGGAATTGGATAACCGTTCTGAAAACCTGAAAAAAGAACGTTCCAAAATTGAAGATACCATCCAAGAACAAATCTTGGTACTGGAAAGAATTTCCGGCCTAACCATTGATGCTGCGAAAAAAATGATCGTGGAAAAATTGGAAAACGAAGTCCGTCGCGAAACAGCCTTACGCTTGAAGAAACTCGAAGATGAGATGGTGCTGGAATCCGAGAAAAAAGCCAAGAAAGTCTTAGCCGACTCCATTCAACGGTGCGCATCCGATCACATTGCCGAGCACTCCGTATCTGTGGTGGCCTTGCCCAGTGAAGAAATGAAAGGCCGCATCATCGGTCGCGAAGGACGTAACATTCGCGCCCTGGAAACAGCTACCGGCATTAACCTTATTGTCGACGACACACCCGAAGCGGTTGTCTTGTCCGGTTTTGATCCCATTCGCCGTGAGATCGCAAAAATTACGATGGAACGCCTGATTGGCGATGGCCGTATTCACCCCGCACGCATTGAAGAGTTGGTCGAAAAAGTGACCGAGGAAATGGAAACCCGCGTGATGGAATTGGGTAACGATGTATGTCTCGAATGCGATGTACACGGATTGCATCCTGAAATCGTACGCCTGATGGGTCGCTTACATTACCGTACTTCCTACGGCCAAAATGTACTGCGCCACTCACAGGAAGTGTGTTATCTCTCTGGTGTAATGGCCGCTGAAATTGGTGAAGACGTACAAGCCGCTCGTCGTGCTGGATTAATTCACGATATGGGTAAAGCCCTGACGCACGAAGTCGATGGCTCCCATGCACTCTTGGCTTATGACCTGTGTAAGAAACACGGTGAGACAGAACTGGTAGCCAATGCTGTAGGTGCTCACCACAATGAAATGCCGCAAGACTCTGTTATTGCGGTACTGGTTCAAGCAGCCGATGCCCTATCGGCAGCACGTCCCGGTGCACGCCGTGAAATGGTTGACACCTATATCAAACGCCTCAAACAACTCGAAGAAATCGCTGATGAATTTAACGGGGTGGAAAAATCGTTTGCAATTCAAGCCGGTCGCGAAGTACGTATTGTTGTTCGCCCCAATGAAGTAAATGATGCTATGTCCCAACAATTGGCCCGCGACGTTGCGCGCAAGATTGAAACCGACGTGACCTACCCTGGCCAAATTAAAGTAACTGTGGTGCGCGAAACCCGCGCATCGGACGTGGCGAAGTAACGCTCATGCGCGTTTTATTTATTGGCGATATTTTTGGCCGACCCGGGCGCGAGTGCATTGAGCACTACCTGCCGCAATTACGACAAGAACAAGCCATTGATGTCGTTGTGGCCAATGGCGAAAATGCAGCTGGCGGTCTCGGTATAACACCCGACATTTTGGAAATGCTCAAGAAACACGGCATTCAAGCATTTACCTTCGGCAATCACACTTGGCGCAAGAAAGCCTTTGTAAAAGGCATCGAGAAATTCGATTGCGTAGCCCGCCCGGCCAATTACCCAGAAGGCACACCGGGAGTAGGCTCGACGATTGTCACACTCCCCAATGGCCTTAAATTGGGCGTGATTAACCTAATAGGTCGAGTCTATATGGAGCCCTTCGATTGTCCATTCGAGGTCGCCGATCGCGAAGTGGATTACATGAGCGAAGAAACCAATTGCATACTCGTTGACATGCACGCCGAAGCCACCTCAGAGAAAGTATCCATGGGCTGGTTCTTGGATGGAAAATGCTCGGCAGTTGTGGGCACACACACTCATATTCAGACCGCTGACAACCGTGTTTTACCCAATGGAACGGCCTATATCACCGATGTAGGCATGACCGGGCCACAAGATTCATGTATTGGGGTGAAAAAAGAGCTCATTGTCGAGAAATTCGTCACTGGGATGCCCACTTCCTTTGAAGTCAGCAACGATCGTCCCGGCATCCGCGCCGTGGTCATCGATATCGACGAAACCACTGGAAAAGCCCGCTCTATCGAGCGTATATCCAAGGATTTTGTAAACTTTTAGTCCCGTTTTTCCTAGCACTTCTTTCAATTCTTCTTGAGTCCATGGGGAATAGCTTCCACATTATGGGAATAGTGTTAATCAGACCCATAAAATCGGGGTGATCCGAAGAAAAACCTTGTATTTTCCCCCTAAATACGGTTAAATTAGGGCCATGGACACTAATGTGTCCGGGGGATTTACTTTTTGCTGCTTTTTTCTTTCCCGAAACAGAAAAAACAGAGGCTGCGTACGTGTACAACAACACCATAGGACCTTTTGGGGATGCACTTTAAACAAATTGAGATCGTGGGATTTAAATCCTTTGCCGATCGCACCGTCGTGGATATGGATTCGGGCATTACTTCAGTAGTTGGGCCCAACGGATGCGGTAAAAGTAATATTCTGGACGCCATGCGTTGGTGTCTGGGGGAACAAAAAGCTAAAGCATTGCGTGGTTCACACATGCAAGACGTAATCTTCAACGGTAGTGAAGAACGTGCGCCCATGGGCATGGCGGAAGTTACGCTGACCTTTGATAACAGCGACGGCGCCCTCCCCATAGATTTCTCCGAAGTACAAATTACCCGCCGCATCTATCGCTCAGGCGAAAGCGAATACCTCATCAATAAATCTCAATGCCGCATGCGCGACATTCAAGAGCTCTTCATGGACACCGGTATCGGCACCAACGCCTACTCAATGATCGGGCAGGGCAAGATCAGCATGGTGTTGTCCACCAAACCCGAAGATCGTCGTTACCTCTTTGAAGAAGCCGCCGGGATCATTAAATACAAAGCACGTAAACGCGTAGCCGTACGTAAGCTTGATCAAGCCGAACAAAACTTAATGCGCTTGGGCGATATCATCCATGAACTGGATCGCCAAATGCGTTCATTGAAACGTCAAGTTAACGCAGCGATTCGTCATCGTGAATTGACGGCTGAACTTAAAGAGTTTGAAATTCGCGCATCATGGTTAAAGCAAGAAGAGCTGCAAACTAAAGTGGCTGAATTGACCGAAAAATTCTCGAACGCGCAAAAGAAGTTTGCTAAAGACAGCGCAGACATGAGCAGCTTAGAAGCCAAGCATGAACAGTTAAGCCTAAGTAAATTAGAAATTGATCGCGTGCTCCATGCACGACGCGAAGGTGTACACGAGATTGATTCCGAGATGGAAAAAATCGAGCGTCAAATCGCGTTGGTCAAACAACAAATAGCCTTTTCCATTGAACAAAATGAAAAAGCCATTAGCGAAAAAGGTTCACTAACTGAACGCGCCGAAGCGTTACAAAAAGAGCAAGACGAAAAACTCTCTGCCATTGAGACTTTAAAAGCTGACTATGAAACTGTGAAGGCTCAAGTCGAAACCAAATTGGGCGAGCAACAGGAAACACTTAAAAGCTCTACAGAAGCCGATACCCAGCTTGAGGCTGCTCGTGCAAAATCCATGGAGTCCATGGGTAAACGGGCAGAAACTCAAACTTCCATTGAAAAGTTGACCGTCAACATCGACAACTTGGAAGAACAGTTACAACGCCTCTATGCTCGACAAGAATCCGATAACGAACGCAACGAATCGTTAACGAAAGAACTCGAATCTAAGCAACAAGAAGAGACCGCTTGCAAAAACAAACTAGGCGAACTCGAAGGCACCAACACCACGGCCAAAGCGAAACAAGCCGAACTGGGTCAATCGATTCAAACGCTCAATGCTGAATGGCAAAGCTTACGTGAAAAGAAAAGTAGTGCCGATGCCCGCCTCAAATCTTTCCGTGAGTTACGTGACTCCTATGATGGCTTTGCATATGGTGTAAAAGCCATCATGCAGGCCAAGCAGGGCAACAATGCCAATGTTCAAGGCGTAATTGGTCCAATCGGGGATTTAATCTCCACCGAGAAAGACTACGAACGCGCTGTGGAAGCCGTACTGGGTGGCAGTATTAATAACATCGCAATAGAAGAAGCCGAATGTGCTAAAGGCGCCATTCGTTATCTAAAAGAACGCAAAGCGGGTCGTGTGACCTTTTTGCCATTGGATACAATTCGCTCTGGGTCACGTGACAATATAAGCGAAGTCAAAGGCAAACCCGGTGTAATCGGTTCTGCTTTAGATGTTGTTGAATTCGACGAAAAATTAAGTCCTGTAATGGAATATATTTTCCACAACACGGTCATTGTAGAAACCATCGACCATGCAATCAGCCTCGCACGCAGTGGAAAACCCATTCCGCGCATGGTGAGCTTAGATGGTGAAGTCGTTTCCGGTTCGGGTGCTGTAACCGGTGGACGGACAAAACACGAAAGTCGTGGCCTCTTGGGTCGTAGCGCTGAAATAGGCGAACTTGAATCTCAAGTGAAGGAACATGAATCAGCCATTGCTACATTGACTGAGCAGGGCCAAGAATTGAATGATTCGCTTGAAGCCGTGAATGAACAAGTAAAAACTCTGAATCATCAAGAAGAAGAGCAACGTCGTACCATTTCACGCTTAGGCCTGGAAATTGCCCAAGCATCCAAAGCACTGCGCGAGTTAACGGAATCGCTCAGCGCAATCACCACGAATCGTGACGAGTTGTATACCAAACGCGATGGTTTTGAATCAGAACGGCGTGAACTGTTGACCACTGCAGACTCCATGGAGTCCGATGATGAAACCCTGCAACGCGAAATCGCTGAAGCACAGGAACGCGCATCACGTGTGCGTCAATCCCAATCCGAATTGGCGCATGAAATTTCCGACATACGCGTGAATCTAGCCAACATCAATAAAACCATTGAAGAAAACGAGCGTGAAGCTCAGCGTCTCAAGCGTGAACGCGAGATGGCTATTTTAGAAGCGACTAATCGTACTGAAGCCATGGCGTTGTTCGAAGAAAACAAACTATCGCTTGAAAATGATATTAAAGATCATGTCGAACGTGTCAAGGCCATGACGGAGACCAAAGAAGAAGCACGCAAAAAAGTTGTGGAAGCAGACAATCAACGTCAAGCCCTGCTTGATGAATCCGATGCTTTAGAAAAAGAGTTAAAAGTTTTACGCGAAGCCGTTCGCGAAATGCAGAACGCTGTACACAAGTTTGAAATTGATTTACGCCACGACGAAGATCAATTGACCTTCTTCCAAGAACGTATCCAAGAGGAATACCATATCGCATTATCCTCCTTAACCCTCGAAGAAGTCGGAACCGACGAACTCTCCGAAGGAGATCGCGATGCGCTTGTTATTGATACACGCAAAAAACTGGAGCGCTTGGGTAACGTAAACTTGATGGCCATCGATGAATACGATGCACTAACCGAGCGTCACGAATTCCTCACTTCGCAAGAAGAAGACTTGACCAAAGCAAAAGATGCACTCAATCACGTCATCACGCGCATTGATGAAACCATTAAAGAAATGTTCCTCGCGACCTTCAACGCCGTCGCCGATAATTTCCGTACCTACTTCCGTCGCTTATTTAATGGTGGACAGGCACGCATTTATCTTCAGGATGAAACCGATCCATTGGAGTGCGGTATTGAAATTGAAGCGCGCCCTCCCGGCAAGAAACCACAATCCATTGCGCTGCTTTCCGGTGGAGAGCAAGCCATGACTGCGATTGGCTTATTATTTAGTATCTTTAAAGCCAAGCCAAGTCCCTTCTGCGTGTTGGATGAGGTGGACGCGCCCTTGGACGATGCCAACATCGGTCGATTCATCGAAATGGTTGAAGAATTCTCCGAGAACACCCAGTTTGTGGTCATCACGCACAACAAGCAAACTATGGCTAAAGCCGATGCGCTCTATGGCGTGACTCAGCAAGAGCGTGGTGTATCGCAAATCGTCTCTGTACGCTTCGATGGACACAAAGAAGCGGTACCTGAGCTTAAAGAAGCCGAAGTCGGGTAAATACCCTAGCCTGTGGATAACGGTTTTACCATACGTCCGTTTTTAGAAACGGATTGGCCTTCCACTTGGAAAATCCTCGAGCCTGTTTTCCGTGCAGGAGAGACCTATGCCTATTCACCGGATATCACCGAGCAAGAAGCCCATCACGTCTGGATAGATGCCCCACTCAAAACGTGGGTGGCTGTAGACGATGATGACACTCTCGTAGGCTCCTACTTTCTCAAAGCCAATCAACCCGCTCTGGGCCAACATGTTTGCAATTGCGGTTACATCGTTTCGCCCCTGGCTCAAGGAAAAGGCATCGCCTCCGCCATGTGCAGCCACTCTCAAGATATGGCAATAGAAAACAATTTTAGTTCCATGCAATACAATCTGGTTGTATCAACCAACACCCGCGCAATTGCAATATGGAAACGACACGGTTTTCATATTGTGGGGACACTACCTAAAGCCTATCAAAGTACTTCCCAAGGCTTTATTGATGCTTTTATTATGTATAAAGAGTTGGTGTAGTCGCTAGCTAATTCTAGTGCGGTAGTGAAAAGACTTAGCACGGGTAAGCTGATCATAGCCTAAGCGCGAAAGCGATACCCCTCGTCCAGTGTTCTTCACCCCGGTCCAAGCCAATTCGGGATCGAGGTAATCGCATCGGTTCATGAATACGGTTCCCGCTTCAACCTGGTCACCTAAAGCCATAGCCTCATCCACATTGCTACTCCAGATACTGGCTGTCAATCCTAGATCGCTGTCATTCATTAGCGCCAGTGCTTCCACGTCGGATTCTACTTTCATAATACCCACCACAGGCCCGAAACTCTCTTCAGTCATCACGCGCATGGAGTGATCTACATCCACCAAGACATGCGGCGCCATATATGGGGTACCTTTTTTATGCGCTGGGAACAGTGTCGGATCAACTAAAGACTTCGCGCCAGAAGCTACAGCCTCAGCAATCTGTTCACGCACAAACTCTGCTGCTGAAGTACGCACCATCGGCCCAAGTGTAGTACTAGAGTCTAATGGATCACCCAAGACATAACCTTTGGTAATTTCGACAAAACCCTCAACAAAGGCATCGTAGAGATCAGTATGTACATAAATACGCTCAATTCCACAACAACTTTGGCCGGAGTTAAAGAAGGCACCATCCACTAAATTTTCAACAGCAAAAGCTAAATCCGCATCAGCACGAACATAAGCTGGATCTTTTCCGCCCAACTCAAGGCCAACAGGAATAAAGCGCCCTGCAGCGGCTTCTTCTATTTGCGCACCCCCGGACACGGAACCGGTAAAAGCAACGCCACCAATGATAGGTGACTGAATAATTTCAGACGTTTGCTCACGTGAGAGATGTAGAATTTGAAAAAGGCCTTCGGGCAATCCCGCTTCTTTACCGGCTTCAACCAAACGTTCTCCACAAAGCGGAGTTTGATGCGAATGCTTAAGCACCAATGCATTCCCAGCCATCAGCGCAGGAATAATACTGTTTACTGCAGTGAGCAGGGGATAATTCCAAGGGGCTACGGTAAGCACTACTCCAACAGGTACTCTTCGTATAAACCGTGTAATACCTTCTAGAGCAGGCAATTCGATATCGGCAAGTGCAGCTTCTGCTACATTAATCATGCAGCGTGCTCTATCCTCAAATCCACGTACTTCGCCTGGTCCATATTGAATAGGCCGTCCCATTTGATGGGCCAGCTCTTCGGCAATCACATCGGAATGTGCGATAAAGGCATCGACCAATTTTCCACATAACTCTGCACGTTCAGCAAGCGTGGTGTTTTTCCAGCCCTGCGCAGCGGATTGTGCGGCATTTAACGCCTCCTCTATTTCAGCAGCATTGGCATAGGGACGTTCAACATATACAGAGTCATCTATTGGAGAAATACATTGGAGCATGAAACAAATTCCTTTTGGTCTATAGGGCAATCTAATCCGGATAGTATAGCTAAAAAACCGTGTCCTCTAACAGTAAAAAGCCTATGAGGGTGAGACTATTTTCCATTGTTTTTAATTACTCAATTCGTCATGATAGTACTTATGATGAACATTTCATTCGCGATAGACGTATAAAGTGGTAGAGAGCAACGGAGCAATGGATTCCGATGTAAAACTCATGGCACAAACGTGCAATGGGAATCGCCATGCCTTGACTATATTGGTCAAACGGTATGAAAAGCCTTTGTACAATTATATATTGCGCATGAGTGGCCAACATGCAAACGCAGAAGACTTGTTTCAGGAAACATGGCTCAAAGTGTATCGATTTCGGGATAAGTACAAACCCGATCGCGCTTTTAAACCCTGGCTCTATCAAATCGCCACCAATGTGTGTCGAGATTGGGGACGAAAAAAAGGACGTGCTCAAGAAGTACCCTTAGAGGCGGTAGAGGCCACCAAACCGGCCCCTAATCGGGACAATCCCGTGCAAGCCATCCAGCGACAAGAATTGGCCCAAGCCCTGAAACAAGCGGTGGATGCATTACCGGAAAAACAGCGGGCGGTATTTTGGATGTCCCGCTATGAAGAGTTGAGTTATGAAGCAATCGCGCAAGCGCTTGAGGTGCCAATAGGAACCGTCAAATCGCGTATGAACCATGCCGTACAACACTTACGCACCGCTTTAGAATCGAGATATCATGGATAATCAAGACCCGATACGAAAACATATACAGGCTTATCTCTTGTCTACCCTCTCTGACGATGAGCATGCTCAGGTTGAAGCCCGCATTGAGCAGGATGAAGCGTGGCAGAAGGTGTTGGAAGAGGAAACAGAGGTATTGGCCTTATTGGACTCTTTAGAAGCCGAGGAGGCCCCTACAGGGCTTGCTGAGCGAACAATGGGACGTATTGATGCAGAAGAGCCTATCGAAGCCATAACACCCTCTCGCAGTTGGCATTGGGTTTTAACAAGTGTATTCACCATCCTAATTTTTGGTGGCCTATATTATAGTGATAGCTTCCAACATCAAATAGCAACGTATAAAGTTTCTCATGGTAGTAACATGAAAAATCTGGGTCTAGTCTTTAAAATGTATGCCAACGAAAGTGACGGTGGAACATACCCACCATTAACACCCTATGAAGATCTTTGGATGTTTGATGTAGAATCAATTTATCCCGCTTACTGCAGTTCTTTAACTATTTTAGTATCTCCCAGATTACCCAATTACGTATCGCTAATTAAAGAAATGGAGCAACTTGAACAAAGCCCCAATAAAGATTGGCGACGCATCACTGAAATCGCTGCTGAAGGCTATGTATATATTGGCTGGAATTTTAAAAATGAAGAAGAACTGGCTATGCTCATTCAGGAGCGCCAAATGCTGGCTAAAGCAGATGATGAAATAGAAACCGTTTCGGGCGAAAAACTGCATCGTTTGCGCGAAGGAATCGAACGCTTCCTCATTACCGATATCAATAATCCAGCCGGATCGGCGAACGCTCAGGCCACTGTACCAATCTTCTTTGAATCGTTAAATGCAATTCAATCCAGAAAATCCAATGAGGGATCTAATGTGCTGTATATGGATGGACATATAGAATTGCATGCACCCAATTCTCACTTATTAACAATTCCTTCCACTTTGGAACGCTTTCATCTCGAAGACTAAATGAACTCTTAAATTCATTGGTCGTACTAAAGGCAATAGAGTTGGGCATTGGATAAGGCCCCATGAGGCATTAAAAAGCCCCTGTACTCACAGAGTACAGGGGCTCATAACATCTAGTTTATTCCAATTACGCTATGGCTATTAGAATGAAAGGTTGATTTCAGCGAAGAGGTACGTTGGATCCTCGTCATCTTCACCTTCGTCTTCAAACCAGCCTTCGACAGCATCACCAATTAACAATTGAGCTGCACCAAGTTCGACGGTGACATCTTCACTGTATTGGTAAGTCATATAAAGACCAATTTCCGTTCCAAGATCATCGTCAACTTCGTCAACCGGAATATATTGACTTGGAACTTCTTCATCATCCATTTCAAAAGTAGACACAACTGCAGCCAAGGAAATCTTTTCCGTGACATTGGCTGAAACACCTGCGCGTAAAATGGTGACATTGGTCATGTCGCCATCACCCAAGAACTCGGAGTATTCCCAATCTGAGTAAAGGCGTTGGAAGCCAACATTAAGACTACTACCGTCATCATCCCAGCCACCAAAATGAGCAGCACCGATGAATACACGTGGTTGCATGTTCGCGTCAAAGGTGTACCCTAATTCAGCATTCACTGCATCGCCTTCGAAATCGACACTTGAGCTCGGTGTATCACCACTTTGAGAAGCAAGTTCGACTTCATAATCGAAGTTACCGAATACACCCGCAGCACGAGCACCAATCGTTAGCAACTCAGCATTGTCTTCATCTTCAAAACCAACACGGTAGTTCAAAACATAACCGTCGATGGTGTGATTTTCGAAGCCTGTGTAGGTAGCATAAATTCCGTTAAAATCGGAATCTTGGTCTTTTTCGTTGGAATCGTAATCTTCTTCCCAAGCCTTAAAGTTGAAGATAGTTACATTGTAGTTATCGCCAGCATAATCCGCACGAATACCATCGAAGGCACGGTGTGAGAAACCACTTGAGGTATTTTCATTACCGACGAGGAATTCACTACCGAATTGAACTTCTTGACGACCGATTTTCAGGTCAAAGCCTGCAACCGCATCATCCAGTTTAATGTACGCTTCGTTCAAAGAAATTGAGTTACCACGTGGGCCTTCATTTTCTCCATACAAATCCGTACCTTCATTGAACTGATTCCAGGTATCGCCCCAGATTTTGTAGTTCGAGAACGTGATATTGGCGGATACATCATCACTGAAATCTGCATCGACACTAATCGCGCTGCGTTGCTCGGTGTATTGTCTGTGAAGGCCATCAAATCCAGCAGTATCCCAGTAGCTATTTCCACGCATGCGGAGTTCACCACCGATTTCGACGTTTTGTAGGTCAGCATAAGACACACCGCTCATTAAAGCGACGGCCAGTGCTGTTGTTAAATATTTACGCATAGTGCGTATCTCCTTTATTTTGGTTACTTGGTTTCGAGTATGATACGTGAATAGATGTCTGATATCAACTATGGGTACTGATATAGAAAAGCCCCTGCAACCAATGGTTACAGGGGCTCATATTATTCGGTTTATCTAAAGATTAATTAATCATTAGAAGGAGAGGCTAATTTCAGCATAGACGTATAAAGGATCATCATCATCGTCTTCATCGACATTTGCATCTTCAATGGCATCACCAAACATCAATTGTGCTGCACCTACTTCTATAGCCACATCTTCACTGTACTGATAAGTCATATACACACCCACTTCAGTGCCGAGATCATCGTCGTCACCAGTCACATATGCAAGACTGTTATACGTAGACATACCTTCTTCATCCAATTCGAATGAAGCAACAGTGAGTCCAAGACCGATTTTTTCTGACACATTGGCCGATACCCCTGCGCGCAGAATCGTCACATTGCTCATGTTACCGTCACCCAAGAACTCCGAATATTCCCAGTCCGAGTACAAACGTTGGAAGCCGATTTCATCGGATTCATCCGTACCGCTAAAGGACGCGTAACCTAGAAATACACGCGGCTGCATGTTGCTGTCGAAAGTGTAGCCCAACTCAGCGTTGATGGCATCGCCTTCATAATCAAGATCGCCACCCGGTACATTTTCAACATCACCGGTTTGTGTAGCGACTTCCAATTCATAATCAAAGTTACCAAATGTACCCGCAGCACGCGCACCAATGGTTAACTGATCTTTTTTCTCATCGTCTTCACCTTCATGATACTGAAGTACATACCCATCAATCGTATGATTTTCGATACCGGTATAGCTTACATAGATTCCACGGAAGTCGGCATCATCGTTTTTGGATGATTCATCATAATCCGTTTCCCATGCCTTAAAGTCAAACAGCGTTACGGTATAGTTATCACCAGCATAATCCGCACGGATACCATCGAAGGCACGATGGATAAAATTACTTGAAGTGTTTTCATTTCCGACGAGGAATTCACTACCTAGCTCAACTTCCTGGCGACCAATAGTAAGATCAAATCCAGCGATAGCATCACCTAATTTAATGTACGCTTCGTTCAATGATACGGTGTTGCCGCGAGGGCCTGAATTGTCATCGTCCAATTCAGTTCCTTCATTAAACTGATTCCAGGTATCACCCCAGATTTTATAATTTGAGAAGGCTATACGAGCGGAAACATCTTCGCTAAAATCAGCGTCAACACTGACAACGGAGCGTTGTTCAGTAAATTGATTGTGTTCTTGCTCGCCATTCAAGTTGTCATCATCGTTGTTGTGGTCATCTCTCACATGACTATACACATCCCAATAGCTATTCCCGCGGATACGAACTTCACCGCCAATTTCTACATTTTGCAAGTCAGCATAGGACACTCCGCTCATCAAAGCAATGGCCATGGCTGCGGTCAGATATTTACGCATGTTGCGTTTCTCCTTTTATTGGTATATTTCGCACCTTACATAAACATACGACATTGGGGATGCCTTTGCAAATGGACAAAAAAAGCCCCTGCAACCAATAGTTACAGGGGCTTAAGTAGTCTTATTCAGACCAATGGTTGGCTAAGCAACCATTAGAAATTTACGCTAATTTCTGCGTAGACGTACAATGGATCATCATCTTCACCAGTTTCATCGTATGCATCTTCAATAGCATCGCCAATCATCAATTGAGCTGCACCTACTTCAACAGCTACATCTTCGCTGTATTGGTAAGTCATGTACAGACCAACTTCGGTTCCGAGCTCATCTTCGGTGCTAGCGATATTAACAACATTGTTATAGATAAATCCGCCTTCTTCATCAAGTTCGAAGGAAGAAACAACCAAGCTAAGACCGATTTTTTCGGATACGTTAGCAGATACACCAGCACGTAAGATGGTTACGTTGCTCATGTCGCCGTCACCCAAGAACTCGGAGTATTCCCAGTCTGAGTA
>CALLLL010000157.1 GCA_938082445.1 uncultured bacterium | reverse complement strand
ATAATAAATTTCTGATGCCGACTGCCTGTATTATCATCCGGTAGTAAACGGCTAACTCGTCCTTGGGACTGAACCATTACATTACTTCGGCGGCTTTGAACTGCTTGACGGATAGCTGTATCATCAATAGCGGACTTCGTTGATGAAGGTTTCGGAGGGCTATAGGGTAAAGTAGTTCGGGGGCGTTCAAAATCCGTTTGTGGACGTTGATCTTGTTGGGAGTATATTAATGGAAAAAGCAGAATCAATATAAGAATTGGGAACCAAACCTTTTTCATCAATATTCTCCAAAAGTACTATCTTAGTGTTCAGCTACTCCATGCAGCACACACAACAGGTGATCAAAGGTCTTCATGATTTCTTCCATGTATTCAACAACTCCTTTGGGGCTTCCAGGAATTGTGTAAACCAATGTTTGCCCCATAACGGCAGCAACTGTACGGCTAAGTGCAGCACGTGGATTGTCCATACCATATTTCACGCGAATCACTTCCATAATGCCTGGAATGGTGGTATCAGCCATACGCATAACCACGTCAGGGGTAATATCGCGCGGGCTTAGTCCAGTGCCTCCGGTGGTAAAGACCGCATGTGTACCTGCATCTCGTGCATCGCGGAGAGCTGCTTTTAACTGTGCAGCTTCATCGGGCAAGATGGTGTTGGTTATGTTTACACCTATATTGGTGTCTTTGAAAAAGTTTTCAATGGCTACACGTATAGCGGGACCGCCTTGGTCTTGGTATTCGCCTTTATGCGCCCGGTCGCTCATAGTGATGATGTGAATGTGTATTGGATTGGTGCTACCAAATTGTTCGGCCAATCGGCCCAAATCGCGTTGTCCCATGTTAAATAATCTTCCTTGTGTAAACTCTATGGTTGATTGATGAATTATGTACTTTTGTCTACTATGTTGGTGACTATACCATCAATGCTCTCTTGATTGTTTTCGATCCAGTATTCTTTGATCCCATCTTCGCCCCGTTTCGTAGCCCAATTGTTTAAGAGCTCTCTTTCGCCTTGATAATCCATCAACGGTATAGACATGCCGCAAGAGGTTTGGACGAGTTCGATCGATAATTTAAATAATTGTCGTGCACCTGGAATGGGTGGAAACAATGAAATGTAGTCGTTCCATTCTGGATCATTGTTATGAATAACTTCGGCCTTCCCATACAATCGTACGATTAATGGGTCACCTTCAAATGCGGTGAACATGAGAGTCATACGAGGGTTTTCTTGTACGTGAGCCGAGGTTTCATTGCCGCTACCAGTCATATTGAGCCATACAACGTGTGTATCATCGAGTACACGTAAAGAGTCCATACCTTTGGGCGAAAGGTTAATGGTGCTGTCCGCTGTAGCCGTTGCTACAAAGAATACTTTTTGTTCAGCAATAAATTTCTTTAATTGGTCGGATATGTCAGGAGTAAAGCGTGGCATAGTGAAATCCAGTTTTAGTATCGAATCTATCGAATCAATCGTACGTTAACAAGGGTGCCTTTTGATAGCTCGGTGTGTCCTTCAGGAAACGGTATAAGCCCTTCGGCATAGGACATGGCATTGATATGGGCTGATCCGTGATACGCCACACGTGCCAATTCGCCATTGGGAGTTGTGGATACAGGTATCCAAGCCGTACGCCCTGAATTGCGACGTGAGATATCCTCGGCAAGCGGCATGCGAATCGTTGGCGAAGTATAGTCATGTCCCATCATGCGGTATAGAAATGCTTTCACCACCAATTCGAATATAGTAAAGGTTGCAACAGGGTTACCCGGTAGTCCCCAGCAAAACGCTTGATCGGACAGTCCAAAAGTGGTGGGCTTTCCCGGTTGAACTGCAACGCGGTCATAAAGAATATCAATGCCGTATTCCTTAAGAATGCCGGGTACCAAATCGAATTTTCCCATGGATACTCCACCGGACAGTAGGACAACATCGTTACGTTCCAAGGCTGCACCGATGATTTCGCGAAGTGATGCTTCATTGTCACGCGCAACACCTTCGTAATGGGAAATACATCCTGCAGCATCGACTTGAGCACAGAGCGCATAGGCATTGCTGTTTCGGATTTGTGCAGTAGTGGGAGTCACGGAAGGTTCAACCAATTCATCGCCAGTAGCAATCACACCTACGCGAGGTCGTTGTGATACAGGCACATCCGGATAGCCCATCGACGCCAATACAGCGATATCTTGTGGACGTATCATATGCCCCGGGTTAATCATGAGGTCTTCAGGTTGCACATCTTCACCTAGCGCAGCGATATTGTCATTGGTCGTTTGGTTGATGAACTTCACATGAGTATCATCGATTTGCTCACTGTGTTCAACCATGAAAACGCAGTCAGCTCCATCCGGAACAGGTGCTCCGGTCATGATTTGCACACATTCTCCTGCGCCGACTGTTTTCTGGGAGAAATAACCTGCAGCGATCGTTTCAGTGATCATCAACGTCTGATCCAAGTCACATCTACGGCAGGCAAATCCATCCACCATCGCTCGATTAAAGGGGGGCATGGCCATGTCAGCCACAATCTCTTGGGCCAAGATACGTCCACAGGCTTCAGTGAGAGGAATCATTTCGGTACCCATGGGGCGAACAGCGTTTAGGGCTGTTTGATAGGCTTCCTCAAATGTAATCATCGCCATATTATTCTTTCTGCGCAGCAATATCCTGTGCAATTGCGCTTGGGGCAGGTGGCTCTTCCTGCCATTCCCAATGGTGCTTCAACATGCCATCTTGGCTAAAATATAAAATTGGTGGGGCTATTTTAATGTATTCCATAAACTCTAGATTGGGGATAAGTTGCATGGGGAAGTTGGCTTCTGTGTCGAAGATAAACGTGTCCAGTTTTTCTTCATTGCCCATCATCAATGCAACAAAGGTGGGAAGTGAATCGTCTTCAGCCAATTCCGTCAATCCAGGGACGGAATCTTTACAGTGATCGCAATCTGTATTCAGGAAGGCAACAAGAAAATCTCCAGTAGTCAAATCAAAGTTATTCTCGCCATCGTTGACTGTATAGGTTATATCCTTATCCGGATCTGTATTGAGCACAGGGTCTTTCGGCTCCGGTAAATGAGTCATTGTGATGGCTAAAACTATGAGCGCGCCAAGTCCACCTATACATTGAATTTTTGCTTTAGGGGTAAATTCTGGCGACTGTGCATTGCGAAGACCATACCAGGCATATCCAGTCAACGCAATAATTAGTACATTCTTTGTGAGAGATTGGGGGGCATTCATTTTGATGTAATCACCAAAACATCCACAGTCAATCAGGCCATTTACTAGCCAAGCATAGGTGATAAGAAAACTAAAAATTACGGTTAGTCCAATAGAAACTTTAAAGGAAATTGCCTGCTTGCGCCATCCAGCGACCAATGCTGCGCCAAGAATAGATTCAAGGGCCAAAGTAAAATACGCAGCTAAATTCACTAGAGTGGAATCTTTAAGGACACCATAAGCCGAAA
>CALLLL010000156.1 GCA_938082445.1 uncultured bacterium | reverse complement strand
CCGGTATTCTTATTGGTTTACAGTATCATCATTACGCTATATCCGCTGGATATGGTGATGTCTCTTGAGCCTACTTGGTTCTCGACTATTTACGGACCTCTTTTCGGTATTAGTCAATTTCTGACGATTTTGGTTATGTTTATTATTTTGCTCAGCAAGTTGGCAGAAGAAAAACCAATGTCTGCTGTCGTGACAAATGAAACGTACCACATGATGTCGAGCTTCTGTTATGCCTTCGTAGTGATGTGGGCATACATGTCCTTCTCGCAGTTCCTGATTATTTGGTCGGGTAACTTGCCAGAGGAAATTGAATACTATTTGGTGCGTAATACTAACTTTTATATTGGTATTTCAGTGATTATGATTGTTGGTCACTTCTTCGCACCGTTCTTTGCTTTACTGCAAAAACACTTGATTAAGACCAAGCTTAACCGATTGAAGAAAGTATGTTACTTCATCTTGCTTATGCGTATGTTTGATCTGTTCTATATGATTAACCCTGCATTTCAAGGGCACGGTGAAGACTTGGGTGGCCCTTGGATGGAATTATTCGGTTACTTCGCTATGGGTATCGCGATGTTGTCTTACTGGTTGTTCTTCTTTGTTAAAGAGCTCGGAACCATTGGTTTGATGCCGAAAAACGATCCGCGTATGTACGACGCCCTGAGCCATGTCGATGAGGAGTTGTTTGAAAATGTTTAAACCATCTAACCATGTAGCGAATCCGGAAGACGGATACGAAAAAACAGATGTAAAAGCAAAGCTGATTGTAATTGGATCTGTTGTTTCTATAGTGCTTACCTTGCTGTCATTTGGTATCGCTTTTATGTATACCAAATTCTTAATTTCCGATGCGCGGGATTATTCCCCCGAAGGTACTTATCGCCCGGTGGACTCATTGGAATCCGATTGGACAAGTCCAACGCGTTTACAAATGACTCCAGTGAAAGATATGGAAGACTACAAAAAAGATTCAGAAGCTAAAAGTAATTCAACTGGTAGTCAGGGTGAGGTCGAGGGAGTGTATTATATCGCCGTCGATGATGCGATTGAATTGGTTAGTGCCAATGGAGCATTGCCTGATTTAAAGGCCACGGAAAGCGCTCAGTAAATGAAAATGATGGGATTGCATAGTGCATGGACATTATCACAGCGTACCTTAGGTGCGATGGGGATGATGGCGCTTGCATTGGTGTCCCATGTTGATGCTCAAGAATATCCTCAAATGGATGCTCTTTCATTTGATGCACCGAACCCAGAGGTTCAGTTCTCTGATATTACCATTGAGCAAAAGTTAGAAGCGCAGATTGATATGGATTTGACCTTTACGAGCAGTGTAGGAAAAGAGGTCGCTCTGCGTGATGTAATGGATGATCGCCCAGCAATTCTGGCTTTTGTGTATTACGATTGCCCAAGCATGTGTAAAGCAGAGCTGGAAGGCTTAGAAATAGTTATAAAAGGGATGAAGTATACTCCTGGGCAAGATTACAATGTGATTACAGTGAGTATTGACCCCAACGATACTTATCAAGCGGCACGCGAGAAAAAGTCATACCACGTTGGGCGTGTGGCGCGTGATGGTGCTGATCAAGGTTGGAAATTTCTGACGGGTAAAGAAGAAAATATTCAAGCATTGGCAGAAACGGTAGGATTTGTTTACCGTTATGATGCGAGTCAAGATATTTATGCACATGCGGGTGGCATTATAGTGTTGACGCCTGAAGGTGTTGTGTCTCGATATTATTACGGGACTGAATATATAAAACGCGATGTGGAATTTGGATTGATGGAAGCTTCCGAAGGACGCATTGGTAAGTTAGTAGATAAAATGTTGATTTTATGTTTTAAATACGATCCGGCCGCGGGTAAGTATGGCTTGGTTGTGTTTCGTGCATTGCAAATAGTGTCAACGCTGTTGATTCTGGGCTTTGCCAGTATGTATTACATTTTTTATCTGCGTACACGTAAGAAAAATAAAATTGCTTCGCCAGGTGCTATTTCTGATGGTACCCAAGGTGTAGCAAATTAATTTTAGCGATAACTTTAAACACGATTTGA
This sequence comes from uncultured bacterium, assembly GCA_938082445.1. GTDB lineage: Bacteria > Hydrogenedentota > Hydrogenedentia > Hydrogenedentales > DTSJ01. The sequence goes on along the minus strand of CALLLL010000156.1, from coordinate 1,170 downwards.
AACGGTGGAACAAGAATGAATATTCCAATTAGTCCAGAGCAAGCATCATCATTCGCCTTTAGCGTTGATCTTTATTTCTATATGCTTGTTGTGTTGTGTAGCGTCCTGACCATCGGTATTTTTATGACCATGGTTTTCTTGGCGATTAAATTCCGTAAAATTGAAGGAGAAGATCGCCCTTCGGTTCCATTGGAAAATATGGCCTTGGAAATTACTTGGACAGTTATACCCTTCGTTATTTTATTGGGACTGTTTTTTTGGTCAACCTACATTTACGGATATTATTTAAAAGGCGCTCCTGAGGAATCATTGCAAATCGATGTGATCGGTAAGCAATGGATGTGGAAAGTGCAGCATCCCAATGGCAAGCGTGAAGTGAACGACTTGCATGTGCCGGTAAATGTACCTATTAAACTTTCTATGACATCGCAAGATGTGTTGCACGATTATTTCATCCCTGCATTCCGCGTAAAACAAGACGTGGTACCCGGGCGTGTAACGGAGCTTTGGTTTGAGCCTACAAAAAAAGGTCAGTACCACATTTTCTGTGCGGAGTACTGCGGTACAGAACACAGTTATATGAAGGGGACAGTTACTGTATTGTCTCATGAAGATTATGAGCGCTGGTTGAGTGGTGCATTGCCATCAAGTGGTGCCAACGGCGGTGTTGTCATGACCGGCGAAAAACTCTTTAAGAGCAAAGGCTGTGTGACGTGTCATAGTGGACTTAAGGGTGCTCAAGGGCCAGACTTGACGGGACTCTTTGGAACCGAAGGCATGACGGCTGAAGGTGAGTCGTTTATGCGTGATGAAGATTATATCCGTGAATCTATATTGCAACCGCAAGTATTGATTGTGGATGGTTTTACCCCACTGATGCAGAGCTTCGAAGGACAATTAAGTGCTGAAGAAGTTAATTTGCTCGTGGATTACGTTAAAAATAAGTAAGAATTCATCAAGTTTTTGACTTGTAGAATATATAGAATGTTCAACCGAATCGATTGAAACGATAAGAGGCTAAGAAAAATATGTCTGTTGTTACCACTGACGAAGTCAGTACATCCGAGCATGAAGAAGATGCTCAGGTGAATTACTGGAATGTGAATTATTCCATTAAATCTTGGCTCCTGACCAAGGACCATAAACGCATCGGGATGATGTATCTCGCTT
>CALLLL010000155.1 GCA_938082445.1 uncultured bacterium | reverse complement strand
ACTAGACCTAAATTATCTGACCCAATGGCCAAAGAATTAAAGCAACTATATGTATGGGGTGGCCACTTGTATGCCGGCTCTCAACATGCTTTATTGTATTACTACTGGCGCGCTCAGCTCATTGAGGATTTGGGAAGCGATGGGGCGATGGAAATATCGAAATCCATTGATGACTGGTACCATATTGTCGAGAATCGACCCGCCAAAAATCTCCCCTTCTCAAGCCGGTACGCTGATGTTTTACAAAAGTCATTTGCAAACGCTGTGTACCGTTTACGCGAACACTATCCCCAAGAGAGAGCCTCCTTCGGTGACCACTTTCGCGTAGGCCGTGATGGAAAATCATGGCCCGTGGGCGGTGGCAGTTTGTATGAGTCCCGTACTTTACGCAGCATGAGCTACGGTGCTCCTCAAGCCGACCATACCCAATGGGGACGTGGCGGACAGACCTCCACTCAAATCGTGGAACTGAGCAAACCCATCAAAAGCTGGGGCTATCTTCCTATTGGTCAAAGTGATGACCCTTCATCTCCCCACTATACCGACCAAGCAGAAAAAGTGTTTTCAAAACGCCGACTCAAATCCAGTTGGTGGACTCCCCAAGAACTCATGGGAAATATTGAATCCAGATCGGTAATTGAATACACACCAGCCCAATAATAAAGGTGATAGTGTTGCTTATGTGAACACCATCATCACCCCTATTTCCGTAATTCCCTTTGCAATAGTAGTACAGACTCAGGTAAGTTTAATCCCATCTATACGCAATTATATGCATTCTACAAATGTCCTGGGGGGCTGAAAGGGAGTAACATGCCAAGCACGGTAAATGGGATAGGCACAGGGCATTACGGAAAAAAGAATAAAGAAACACGGCAAGGAACCTGTACACAGTGTGGAACAAAGGGTGACCTAAGCGATTACGATACCCGTCATGCCATTTGCGTTTTATTTATCCCTATAATCCCTTTAGGTAAACGCCGGATTATGTCACACTGCAAAGCCTGTGACCGTTGGCTTCAAATGTCTTGGAAAGATTGGAATACCGGCGTAGAAGTCATGAACCAACTTATCGAAGAAGGGATCGCAGGCCCGACTCCAGATCGTGAAAAAACTCTGGATGCACTGGGTATGGTCTATCAACTGCAATCCATCACTACCCTCTACGACAATCTAGACCAACTATATGCGCATTATCATGACGACGAAGAAATCATGGCCGCAGTTGCTGCTGTGATGGTCATGCTATATGATTTCACCAATGCCCACACCTATGCCGTTCGTGCATTCGAGCTCAATCAAAGTGATGACAATCGTGAGCTCGTGGGAGTAATCGCTTTAAATACCGACAAACTTAGCGAAGCCCGCGCCGCATTCCAATTCATCATTACTAACAGTCTTGACGACAAATATGAAGTTGTTCTTGCCTTGGTGGAAGCGTATCAAACCAAAGGGCAACACCAGGAAGCATTGGACTTGCTTGACGCTCTGGCAGAATCATTCCCCGATAGAGCTCAATCCAAACCTACCCGTAGACTTGAAAAAATATCCAACAAGAACCTCGAATCAGGTAAAGCGATCATTCCGAAAGCACCCCCTGAAAAAATCGACGGCGGGACTAAATTTATTTTGGCGGCCATTGCGGTCCTCTTTGTTGTTGGCTTTATAGGGTTCTCATTATGGGAAGGCTTTAAGCGCAATGTGTATTTCATCAACGGCTTATCGGCTGAATACACAATCGATATCAATGGCGACAGCTATACGCTACCTGCGGCAGGGCTCGTCCCCATCCCTTTAGGCGATGGCAATTTTACCATTCATGTCGAAAATGAAACCTTGGAATTGCCCGATGTGACTCTTTCAATTGATACCGGTTTTTTTACTCGTTTATTTACCAATGACACCTACATCATAAACCCTGATACGTGTGGCATTATCTTATGGGAAAATATTCCCTATGCCGAAGAAGTGACTGAGCGGCTTAATGATCGCTATGAGAGTATTGTTCATTTCGGTTCCTCGCAATACTTTTTCGAAGGCATACACTTCCCATTTGAAGAAGTACCCGATGAAATATCGCTCGACTCCGATGCCGTAGTGACCATGCGCAAATCGTTAGCCAATTACAGCAATGCCGATTATAAAGAAGTAATCTCCCCTTTATACGATTCCGTTGGTTCTGAAGGGCTAAGCGAATTATTTCGTCTCACCATGCTCGTTAACCCCGACGATGAAGACATCTTTTATTATGCCACTTCCTTTTTACCCCCTAAGGATTCGGTCAAATTACTCACTCCCCATTTGGACAATCATTTGGACGATGTAAATTTCCATCGCAATTACCAAGAAACTGCGAAAACGGTAGTGGAGTATGAAACCTTAATCAATCGATATGAAGGCTATCTAAATGCAAGCCCGAATTCTCCAGAATTAATGTATCTATTAGGCCGTATTACATTGGATCAAGATAAAGCCAACGCCCTGTACACTAAAGCCTTTGAATCCACCCCACCTAGTGAATGGGCTGTATACGCGTTTTGCTACAACTTGCTGAGCAATGCTCAATACGATGAAGCACAGGAATTTGCCAACCAGTGGCGTAAAACATTCCCCGATCATCAAGGACTGGCTGAAGTTGCTGAAACCGTTGCAATGGCGACAGGCAATTATCCTGCTGTCATTGAAAAATTTGAGAACAATCTTACACTGGGAAAGAATGACCAGAATTTTATCGCCAAAGGCCATTTCTTTCCCCTATTGGCTTATCACAAAACCGGAAATGAAAATAGCATGAAAGATATGCTTATATGGCTTAGCTCATTTACCGATCCTGCCATGAAAGAATTTGCGCTGCCCTTTTACACCCAACTCAACCTTCAATATAAATACATAAAGTCCGAAGGAAAAAACTTAAATCGTTTAGACGAGGATGAATCGATTCGCTACACCTTTGAACATGACATGATCTTGGGCAATCACGTCAATGGCAATAAAATCGTTGGCGGTATATCCTGGCAATCACGTGTTTATCAAGGCTTTAGTGCCATGCTCCATGGAGACCAGGAGCAAGGCCGTGGTTATTTCAAATTGGCAGCAGAACTTCTTAATAACGATGCGCATGATTTAGCATTATTTGCTAGCGCTCTTGAAGGAAAGGTTGTAGACCATTCAACATTACGCAATCTCCCCATCCCAAACGAACAAAAAGTCCCGTTGCTATTGGCCGCAGCCTACATGAACCCTGCTGAACATGTAGCCTATGCGCAAATGGCCGATCGCCTCAACATCTCGTTTCAATTTCCGCAATATCTCATCCAATCCGTTCTGGACGGCTTGCTCCCCGAAGACGAAGAGGAACTAGCTGAAGTCGATGCTTCCAATGCACTACCCATTGCTGCCCCCAACGTCTCCGAACCCGCATTTACCATCGAGGATGTTGTTAAATAGCCCATTCCAATGAATCTACATCTACGGCAGGTAGCTCGTCTATCTGCCGTATTTTTGTTTATATATGAATAAATATTGAAGCAAGCTAACAAATTTCGCATAATAGACGGATTCTTTAGCAATTTGTTAGGATAGATTGATGATGTTGCGTGGGCTGAGAGCGAATCTAACTATAGTGCTGCTCTGTGGACTAATGGTTCAGGGCTGTTCTGACTCGAAAACCCCTGCACCATCCACAACACCTAAGACTGTGGAAACGGGCAAAATGACAATTGATACAAGTGACTGGGGCACAATGCCTTCGGGCGAAACAGTACAGGCATTTACCTTAAGAAATGCCCAAGGCATAAAGGCTGTAATCCTTGAACTGGGCGGCATTATGCATGCCCTCGATGTACCTGATAAGGACGGCAACACCGTCGATATCCTCCTGAGCTGCGATTCCGTAGAAAGCTATCTTAACGACAGCCCTCACTTTGGCGCTACTACCGGCCGATATGCTAATCGTATCGCAAAAGGTACATTTAGCCTTGACGACACCGAATACTCCTTGGCATTGAATAATGGCCCCAATCACCTCCACGGCGGCGATATTGGATTCAACAAAGTCCTTTGGAAAGGTGAACCATTCCAAACAGCAGACGAAGTCGGTGTTAAACTGAGCTATTTATCCAAAGACATGGAAGAAGGTTATCCAGGAAATCTGAACAACACGCTGACATATACATTGAACAATGACAACGAACTAAAACTGTATTTCGAGTCGACTACCGATAAAGCGACCATCGTCAACCTCACCAACCACTCCTACTACAACTTATCTGGTCACAACGCGGGATCGATTCTTGATCATGAACTAACCATTCTCGCTTCCCACTATACCCCCACCGACGAAAATTTTATTCCCACCGGAGAATTGGAAGTAGTTTTAGGCACCCCACTGGCCTTCACCATTCCAAAAGCTATCGGACATAACATAGCCGAAATTCCAGGCGAACCCGGCGGATATGATCACAATTTCGTATTGGATCACCAAGGCGAATATTTATCGCTCGCCGCGCGTGTTAAAGATCCTAAATCCGGCCGGATTATGGAAGTGTGGAACGATGAAGTCGGCATCCAGTTTTATACGGGTAATTTCCTGGCAGGCGATTTCACCGGTAAAGATGGAGCAACGTACCCCAAACAATCGGGCTTTTGTTTAGAGTCACAAAAATTTCCGGACTCTCCCAACCAACCCAATTTCCCCAGCGCAGTCTTGCGTCCGGGCGAAACATACGAACATACCATCGTTATGAAATTTAGCGCAGAATAATAAACCTATAGACCAAGGAGTTCATCATACAGTGTCAAACAAATTTGATTTAAGTGGAAAAGTTGTATTTATCAGTGGAAGTTCCACCGGCCTGGGGAAACAAATGGCCATGGAATTCGGGGCTGCCGGCGCTAAAGTATCATTAAATTACGCCAACAACGAAGCCCGTGCCAATGAGACGTTTGAGGCATTTAAGGCCGCAGGCTATGAAGGCATACTCACCCGCGGCAGTGCCATTGATGAAGATGATGTAAATCGTGTAATCCAAGAAACCAATGACCAATTGGGCGAAGTGGACATCTTGGTAATCAACGCCACTCCCGACCAACCGCAAAAGCCTATCGAAGAATACAGTTGGGACTTTTATCAATCCATGCTCGATTTTTTCATCAAAAGCCCCTTTTTGTTAACCCGTGCGGTCTTACATGATATGAAAGTTCGTAAAGCCGGGCGAATCATCAATATTGGCTCAGAAGTATTCGAAGAAGGCGTTCCCAATTTCACAGCATACGTGGCAGCAAAAGGTGGACAAAACGGTTTCACCCGTAGTCTCGCCAAAGAACTGGCTCCATGGGGCATCACCGTAAATACTATTGCCCCAGCATGGATTCCCGTTGAACGCCACGAAAAAGATCCACAAGAATTAAAAGATTGCTACTTGGCCGACCTGCCATCTAAACGCTGGGGGGTCCCAAAAGAAGTGGCCGACACCGCCATCTTCTTGGCTTCCGATGAAGCTTCGTATGTTTCCGGCCAAAACATCGCCGTCAACGGCGCACACACCGTATCATAAACCATTGAATCAGGAGAGGGACTCATGAAAAAATTTATAGCAGCCATCGCAATTAGCGCCTTAGCATTCACCGGATGTGGAGGTTCAGAATCCGACACCGCAGGAAACGGCGATACGTCAACTGAAAAGCGTATCAAAGTGGCCTATGTCACCAACGGCATCGATCCTTTTTGGAATATAGCCGAAGCAGGTGCTCTCGCGGGTGCAAAAGAATTTAACGTCGATTGCGAAGTGCTCATGCCACCCAACGGCTTAGCCGATCAGCAACGCATGATTGAAACCTTGTTAGCCAATGGCATACAGGGAGTCGCTGTGAGTCCTATTGATGCTGAAAGCCAAGCATCATTCCTTAAAAAAGTTGCTGGAATGACCAACATGATTACCCAAGACTCAGATGCCCCGGGTTCAGACCGGCTCTGCTTCATAGGCATGAACAACTATACTGCTGGTCGCCAAGCAGGCGAGTTAATTAAAAAAGCGCTTCCCGATGGTGGCGAAATCGTGATCTTCGTAGGGCGTCTTGAACAACTCAATGCTCAACAACGTCGCCAAGGCGTCATTGATGAATTAATGGACCGACCCGTTGCGACATTGGAAACAATGCAAGTCGAGCAAAACGACACTCCCATCGTTGGCGAAAAATTTACAGTTCTTACCACACTGACCGATGGCTTTGATCGTCCTAAAGCAAAAGCGAACGCTGAAAACGCGATGGTTACCTATGAAAACTTAGATGCAATGGTTGGACTTTTTGCCTACAACATCCCATCATGTATCGAGGCAGTTAAGTCAGCCAACCGCCTTAACGACATCAAGTTAATCAGTTTTGATGAAGCCGATGGTACGCTGCAAGGCATTACCGACGGTTATGTGCAAGGAACTATTAGTCAACAACCTTTTGAGTACGGTCGTTTGTCAGTTAAAGTCATGGCAGCACTGGTACGCGGCGAAGAAACCGGTATTCCTGAAAATAAATTTATCGAGGTTCAATCCAAAGTAGTCGAAAAGGAAAACGTTGAAGAGTTCTGGACCGAATTGAAAAAGCTTAAAGGCCAAGGCTAGTGTCTGAATCATCCGTATTACTGCGTGCCACTGGGTTAACCAAACAATTCCCAGGTACTCTAGCACTCGATAACGTATCCATGGAACTGCATCAGCAGGAAATCTTGGCCGTTATGGGAGAAAATGGTGCAGGCAAAAGTACGTTTATGAAGATCCTTGCCGGCATTTACCAGGCTGATTCAGGGACCATTGAATTGGAAGGGCAAGGCATTACGCTCAACTCCATTCGCAATGCCCAAGATCACGGAATCGCCCTAATTCACCAAGAACTAAATCTTGCTGATAATTTGGATGTCACCGCGAATTTATTTTTGGGCCAGGAAGACCATGCTTGGGGCTGGATTAACCAATCGAGCTTGTACTTAAAAGCGATCGACTTATTGAAACGACTCAATATCGACATCGATCCCACCACCCGTGTATCCGATCTGTCCATTGGCCAGCAACAGCTCATTGAGATTGCCAAAGCCATCGCAATTGATGCACGCATTCTCATTATGGATGAACCCACATCAAGCTTAACGCAACACGAAACCGAACACCTCTTCACAGTAATAAATGATTTGCGTGAACGAGGCATGAGCATCATTTACATTTCCCATCGCCTGAACGAAGTGGTGGAAATTGCCGATCGAGTAGTCGTGCTCAAAGATGGGCAGAACGCGGGTGACCTCCCTAAAGATGAGATAAATCATGACAATATGATTCGGTTAATGGTGGGGCGTGAGATGGACGATGCACGTCACCGTAGCCCCCTCCCCCCGGGAGAAGTTATTCTTGAAATAAACGACCTTGTTACTCCCGCCCATCCCAATCACGCCAATTCATTTAAGGTGTGTGCCGGAGAAGTCGTCGGCATGGCAGGCCTTGTCGGGGCTGGACGCACAGAAGTGCTAGAATCCATTTTTGGTGTAACACCGGCTTTATCCGGCTCCATATCGATCATCGATTATGATGGTCCGCTACACAATGCCAATCAAGCCATCGATGCGGGTATTGGCTTAGTTCCCGAAGACCGCAAACTCCAAGGCATCATCTTGGAAATGTCCATTCGAGACAATTTAAGTCTCGCCAGTATGCGAGACCATCAAAAAAATGGATTCCTCAATTTCCCCTACGAAATTGAAAATAGTGCTGAGCAAATCAAAGCCATGTCCATTGCTACCCCCGATGACACCAAAGAGGTTCAGCTACTCTCCGGCGGCAATCAGCAAAAGGTGGTCATCGGAAAATGGCTTGCGACACACCCTAAATTACTTTTACTCGATGAGCCCACGCGCGGTATTGACGTTGGCGCAAAGGGTGAAATTTACACTCTCATCGACAAATTAGCCAAACAGGGCGTAGCCATCTTATTCGTTTCCAGCGACATGGAAGAAGTCCTCTCCCTTTCCGACCGTGTTATCGTAATGCACGAAGGCCAAATCACCGGAAAACTTACTAAATCAGAACTGAGTGAAGAGGCCGTTATGCGTCTCGCAACCAACGCAACTGCTACTGTGTAAATCGGAAAGTATCATGAAGAAAATTCTCGGCATTTTTATATTATTGGTTAGTATATGCGTCATTACGACCATCATGAACCCCAATTTCTTAAACCCCTTCAATGTTCACAATACGTTGCGATGGATTGGGTTATTCGGTGTTATTGGGATTGGTGTTTCTTTTGTGATCATTTCTAGCGGCATCGATCTCTCCATCGGTTCCGTGATTGCCCTAACTGGTGCTTTGTTGGTGCAACTTCTCACCGCGTATAATTTTTCCGTACCCATGGCATTATTCACCTGTATGGGACTATCCCTAGTTATTGGTGTGGTACACGGACTACTCATCACCAAACTAAAACTTAAACCCTTCATCGTTACTCTTTGCGGTCTCCTCATATACCGAAGTTTAGCGCGACTCGCCACAGATGACCAAAGCATCGGGTTTGGTAACGAATACGAAGGCCTACGTGTTCTGGCATTGGGTTCAGTACCACTGCCCGGAGGGTACAGCATCCCCTTCCCCTTTATTATTTTCTTAGTACTTTCCATAATCGCCATGATTTTACTCAATAAAACCCTTTATGGCCGTTACCTCTTAGCCCTTGGACGCAACGAGGAGGCGGTTCGATTTAGCGGCATCAACGCCGATCGTATCGTCTTGATATCCTATGTGATCTGTTCATTGATGGGCGGGCTCGCCGGAATTTTATTCACCCTCGATCTTAATTCAGTTCAACCTGCAAGCTCCGGTAACTTTTACGAGCTCTATGCTATCGCAGCAGCTGTACTGGGCGGATGTAGCCTACGTGGAGGCGAAGGTTCCATTATCGGCGTCATGATAGGAACAGCCATTCTACGCGTGCTTACCAACTCCATCACCTTATTGCATATTCCAGACTATCTTGAATTTGCCATAATCGGCATCGTTATCCTTATTGGAGTTTCCACCGATGAAGTCGTCCGGAAGTATGTCAGCAGCAAAAAGGTTAAAGCATAAATTCGCTCGATAGCGTGCGATCCGCATTTTACCCATATTTCACTATTGAGCGATGAATCCATCCCTAATTACTCAGGTTAAATTCTAGCTTTATCGCCCAGCAATGAATTATCATATTTACATGTCAAATACACAACGCTTTTCATATTCAAAATACCTTATGCTGGCAGGCATACTCTGCACATCAATTACCGCAAATGCTCAGTCCCTCTCGGAAAGAGCCCAAGGTATATTGGCGCAACATTGTTTCGGATGCCACGGTGCCGAAAAGCAAAAAGGCGGGTTACGTCTCGATAATGAAAAAGATGCCCTTTGGGGCGGTGATTCCGCGGAAGCGTCTTACATACCTGGAAAAAGTAAGCAAAGTATACTTATCCAAAAAATTATTGAATCCAATCCCCAAAAACGTATGCCGGCCGGTAAACCCGCTTTATCCGCCAAAGACATTAAAACGCTCACTGACTGGGTGGATCAAGGCGCAACGTGGACAAAAGTCGCCGTGCAGGAAAAATCCAAAGGCCCTTCGCATTGGTCATTCATTTCTCCGACTAAGATTGATGCTCCAGAACTGCCGAAGAATTTTCCTGTAATCAATCCCATCGACGCCTTCATTGGAGAAAAAATTAAAGCACAAGGCCTAACTCCGATGTCTGAAGCAGACCGCACTACCTTGGTACGTCGCGTTTACCTGGAAACCATAGGCCTACCCCCCACCCCAAAACAAACTCAGGACTTCGTCAACGATAAATGGCCAGGGGCGTATAAACGATTGCTTAATCGCTTATTTAAATCACCGCATTACGGTGAACGTCAAGCCCAACAATGGCTCGATATCGCCCGCTTCGCCGATACCAACGGCTACGAAAAAGATAAACCCCGATCCATCTGGCCTTACCGTGACTGGGTTATTGACGCGTATAACAACAACATGCCCTATGATCAATTTGTCATTGAGCAACTCGCCGGCGATTTACTCCCCACACCCAGCAATTCACAAATCATTGCCACTGGATTCCACCGCAATACCATGCTCAACGAAGAAGGAGGGATTGATGCCGCTGAGGATTGGTTTAAACGCAGTGTCGATCGTACCAACACTACCGGTGCTGCATTTCTTGGATTAACCGTTGGTTGTGCACAATGCCACACCCATAAATCAGACCCCATCACCCGCACTGAGTACTATCGCTTATTTGCATTTTTTAATAATGCGCAAGAAGACAATTACTTACTCCCCGATGCCGACATCAAGGCGAAGCGTAGCCATGCCGCAGACTTAATCGAAAAATCAAAAGACTGGACAGTATTCCTCGCGAAGCAAAACGATAAAGCCCAAGCTGAATACGCGAAGTGGCTCAGTGAAGTTACACCAAAAGCATCCGATTGGATCGTGCATCCCCCCACCTCCATACATTCAAGAAAAGATACCCCGTTAAAAACGTTGGACGATCATTCGGTCTTGGCTTATGGCGACGTCCCCAATGACGACACTTACACCCTGGAATTTGAGGTGGGTGGAGAATTATCCGCCATCCGCCTAGAAGTCTTGCCCCATGAAAGCCTGCACTTTGGCGGTCCTGGACGCGGAAACTTATTGGCCGACGGCGACTTTTTGCTTAGTGGATTTGAAGCCCATATAGTCGATGAATCCGGCGAAGCCACCCCGATCAGCATTGCTTCCGCTACCCACGATTATGCCGCTGAAAACCGCAGCGCACAAAAAAGTCTCGATGGATTAAGCGATACTGGGTGGTCCATTAATGGTCAAGTAGGCAAAGCGCATCGCGCCGCCTATCAGCTCGAAAAACCTGTCCGTATTTCATCAACATCTACACTCAAGTTGGTGCTCCATCAAGACTATATTCATCAGCACACTATTGGACGTCTACGCATTGCAACCACAATGCGTGATGACCTGGCTGAAGCCTTAAAAGTCCCCGCCCATATTGAAACTGCGCTGTTTAATGGCGCTAAACGTTCGGATTCCGATCAGGCCCTCATCGAACGGCATTTTTATAGCGAACACTCAAAAGAATTGGAAAAATGGCGAACACGTCGAGAAAAAATCCATAAAGAACAACCCAGCTATACCTCCACATTGGTCATGGCTAAACGTATTCCAGAACGCATCACCCATGTACATAATCGCGGTGAATTCCAAAGTCCCAAACAAGTGGTTGACTCGGGTGTCCCCAAAGTTCTTCACGACTTCCCCGAAGGGGCCGAAGGCACACGGTTGGATTTAGCCCACTGGTTGGTCAGCCGTGATAATCCATTGCTTGCACGTGTCACCATGAACCGTCTCTGGCAACAAGTCTTTGGTAAAGGTCTAGTCGTAACATCAGAAGATTTTGGCATTGAAGGCGAAGCCCCCTCTCACCCAGAACTACTAGACTGGTTGGCCATTGAATTTATGGACAGTGGATGGGACTTACAATACATGCATCGCCTTATGCTCATGTCCTCTACCTTCCGCCGCCAATCTGAGGTCACTCCTCAAATCCTCGAAAAAGACCCGAACAATACCTACCTCGCACGCGGACCTCGATTGCGCTTGGATGCCGAAGTCATTCGCGACCTCGCCCTTTCTACCAGCGGGTTATTGGTTCCGGACATTGGTGGCCCCAGCGTATTCCCACCGCAACCTGCAGGCGCAAATTCCCTTGCTTATGGGACGCCCGCTTGGCCCACATCCAAAGGCGATGACCGGTACCGACGCGGAATCTACACCTATATTAAACGTACCGCTCCCTATCCCGGCGCTACTGTATTCGATGCGCCAACCCGCGAAGAATCCTGTCTACGTCGCCAACGAACCAATACACCGCTTCAAGCCTTAACCTTGCTCAACGATGAAGTGTACATGGAAGCTATGCGCAATTTAGCCAAAGCCATTCAACAAATGGATGGCAATGTAGAAGAAAAAACAAACCATCTGTATATGCTCATGATGAGTCGCGCTCCCGAATCAGATGAAATCGCCCATATCGAACAATTTTTTACGACCCAACACGAACACTTTAGTAAAAACGATAGTGCTGCACGAAAATTATTGGGCCTAAAAAAAGATGAAGGCAATGAAGCCACAAGTGAATGGGCTGCCTGGACTGCTTTATGCCGGGTCATCCTCAACACAGACGAAGTCATTACGCGTAGCTAAGCATTAAGGATACGATCATGAAGTACAACGACATAACACGACGCCATTTCTTCCAAGAATGCGGACTCGGCATGGGCAAGATTGCTTTGGCCTCATTATTGGCCACCCCCAACACCTGGGCCAACACCCAATCAACCATCGTCAATCCCCTCGCCCCGCGAAAGCCACACTTCAAAGCCAAAGCCAAACGCGTAATCTATCTTTTCATGGCCGGTGCCCCCAGCCAACTAGATCTCTTTGACCATAAGCCCGTGCTCAAGAAATTTGACGGGACCGCAGTTCCAGAATCCATCTTGAAAGATCAGCGTTATGCTTTCATCAACCATAACTCATCCATGATGGCCTCCCCCTTTAAATTTAAAAAACACGGCGAAAGCGGTGCCGAACTCTCCGAAATGCTTCCACACCTGTCCAAGGTTGTGGACGATGTCGCCTTCATTAAGTCCGTTTACACCGACCAGTTTAATCATGCCCCAGCCCAAATCTTAATGAATTCAGGCAGTCCCCGTCCCGGTCACCCCAGTATGGGCTCTTGGGTCAATTATGGTCTTGGGAGCGAAGCCGAAGATCTGCCCGGATTCGTCGTCCTCAATTCCGGTGGCGGTATTAGCGGTGGCGCAAGCAATTGGAGTTGCGGGTTCATGCCCACGGTCTATCAAGGCGTACCCTTCCGCGGGAAAGGTGACCCCATTCTCAACCTAACCAATCCCAATGGCATCGACGAAAACCTGCAGCGCGAATCACTCGACCTCTTGGCAAAACTAAATAAACGCCAATACGAAGACGTAGGCGATCCCGAAATCGAATCACGTATCAATTCATATGAACTAGCCTACCGCATGCAGACCAGTGCCCCCGAAGTCGTCGACATCTCCAATGAAGATCCCAAAACCCTCGAAATGTACGGCGCTAAGCCGGGCGAAAAATCCTTTGCCAACAGCTGCATACTCGCCCGCAGACTCGTCGAGCGCGGCGTACGCTTTATCAACTGCTACCATTCCAGCTGGGATCACCACAGCAATGTTGAAGGCGGCATCAAAGGCAAATGCAAAGAAACCGACCAAGCCGCCGCTGCACTTATCACCGACCTCAAAGAACGTGGACTGCTCGAAGACACTCTTGTAGTCTGGGGGGGCGAATTCGGCCGGACCCCTATGGTCGAAACCAGCGCCGCCCTCGGCCGTAGCCGTGGACGCGATCACCATCCCCAAGCCTTCACCATGTGGATGGCTGGTGGCGGCATCAAAGGCGGTCAAACCATCGGTGCCACCGACGAACTCGGCATGCAAATCACCGAACGGCCCGTCCATGTACATGACATTCAAGCCACCATACTCGACCTTCTCGGCCTCGACCACGAAGCCCTCACCTACCGCTTCAAAGGCCGTGAATTCCGCCTTACCGACGTCCACGGTGAACTCATCGATGAGATCATATCCTAGACGTCGACACCGCAGTTTAGTCACAACAGGAAAAACCCCTCCCCAATCGGGTATACTATGTCGCTGTAAGTCATAACCCGTAACACGGTTCGCCCTAGAACCCCTCAGGAATCTTGTACCATGCCTCCACGCCGGAAACCCAAAGCCAAGCCTCGTAATCGAGGATATCAGAAGAAACGCCGCACCAAACGCGAGAATTTGGTCACCAAAGACGGCAATCTACTCTTTATCAAGTTTAAGAACTTGGATGAACGGGTCGATCTACACGGAAACACTTTGAAGCGTCATTATAAGCTCGAAACACTGACCAATGCCGTTGAAAAGCAAATCCGCTCGCACGATCGATTTATTTTATCCAGCATCCAGTCCATCATGGGCCCAACCAATATGAAGACAATCACCTTCGAATTGGTTGCCGAAAACCGCTACAAGTTTACATTCCATTGTAAAGCCATCAATGTAAACCGCAATCAGGTCAGTTTTGCCCTTGTGGTGGCCAAAAATAATCAAGAATACAGTGAATTGGTGCGCAAAGAAGCCACCATGCTTCGTGTACTTCATGATCGCCTCCCTAAATGGACCGTTGAAATACTCAAGGGTGGTCAAATCTTCTTACCCGATCGTCACCGCCGAAAAGATTTTGACCGTGATCTGCACGCCTACATGACCGTATGGCCCAAAGGCTTTCACGAAATGCAGGTCCAAAAAAATAACTGTCTACGTTCCTGCGGAAGCAAAGGCAAGCCTTTTACCCACCAACAATCCCAAGCACTTAAGCGGCGCATGGTAGAAATTATCCTGCGCACCTACGATCCAGTCCGTCGTAATGGAATGGCTATCCCGCAATTGCTCTCGGGCGATTTCTTTGTGACTGCACCAGGGAAAAACCTCTCTCAAGTTAAAATCATGGGCTGCCGTGAAATGCAAAACCGTGTATCCCCCATGATGCTCGTTCATCGCATATTGGATGCTGCATGGGATTGGAATAAACGTCCCTATGCCCTGGCTCCGGATGATCCACGTGAAGTGGTTCAAGCCTTCGTCAATGCTGTAGGCAAAGAAACGGCTATGGAATGGCTAGGCGACTACAAGAAAGCCGTGAAATCCAAGCGGCTCGCTCAGTTAGAACACTTCGACATCGAAACCATGGATAAATTGAATATCCCTTAAACATCTCCCTAGTAAACACAAAAACGGCGACCATTGCACTCAATGGTCGCCGTTTTTTATTGAATAGTCTAATGATGGCTTATTTTTCGTTTTTCATCGGCTCGGGTTGCCATGGGTTTTCAACTCGTTTCACAACGACTTTCCCTTTTTTCTCTATGCTGAATACATCGCGGACAGCACCCTTCTTGTTCACCATGTGTCCAATTAAGGTATCGCCTTCTACATCCAGAATCACTGAACCATGTTCAACAATAATTTCACGCATAATTGGCATGGTTCCCTTACGGCGTACGCCTGCCCCCCCATGACCAGCCACAATTTGAACCGTACCTTCATGCGGATTGAGTCCAGCACTTTTACGGTAGGCTCCGTCCCCTGCGGGATTTCCATCACCATCATCCAAAATCACACCCTCGGCTATTGTAGGAGTCGCATAGGCGCCATCCACCAACATCGAACGCTCATAAATATGCGAGTGCCCGGTCAATACGATGTCCACACCGCCCTCCTCCATGATGGGCATAATTTCTTGGCGCATCTCGATGAGTTGGCCTTCCTTATCGCTGTCATGGGAACCTTTGGTATACGGTGGGTGATGCCAAAATGCAATCAACCAATCCGCATCGGCTTGGTTTAAGTCCTCTCGCAACCAGGTAGCCATCGGCCCTGTACTTTTGCGATCCAAGTCATGAGAATCCAAGCACACAAAATGAATACGGCCATAATCAAAGGAGTAATACGCTTCTGTTCCAGACGGAACACCACCTGCTTCCCCTTTGGTGGGCAGCACGTAGGCATCGTAGTAGGGGCCAGTCGCGGTGGTACCGCGAGAAGTCTTGCCTTCATGGTTCCCCATCGAAGGCCAAACGGTGACGTTACGTAACGTATCTCCGTAGACATTGAAAAACCCTTTGTCGAACTCATAGTTGGCACCATCGGAGTAGGCCATATCCCCTACATGCAAATACATATCCAATGGTTTCTTGGTATCATCCACATAGTCCAACATGGCTTCATACACTTGTTTCTGGTCACGCCCTCCGGTACCAGAATCCCCCACCACCCAAATACGCGCGGAGGCATCAGCACCAAATGGGGGCATTGTGACGAAGTGTAGGGCTTTATTTTTCTTGGTGATGGCTGTATCGCCATCATACAGGCGATAGTAATATTTGGTATCGGGAGCCAATCCTGTCAGCTTCACCTCATACTGGAAAACATTTTTGTCGCCAGTGGGGTCTTTCTGACGCTTCTTTTCACGCTTCTCGCGTTCGGCAGGCGTTTCGATGTGCAATTGAGGCTTACTCATCCCCTCAACATCATTGGAAATACGCAATTGAACGTTTTCCTCGGATGACAGCTCTTTCATGGAGCGTACTTTGGTTCCATATCTCACCACGGGGTCAATTTGACCGCGGGTACGCCATACGATATGAATTGAAGATTCAGTGACCGACTGCAGATAAGGCCCACGAAGAATTAGCTCATCGCCCTCATCTGCTGCCCACAGGGTTGGGGTGACCAGAAGGGCCGCCACACTAAGACATACAACAGAAAAACGCTTCAACATGATCTAATTCTCCAATAGGGTGATTTCACTAGGAATATTCATTCTACCCCACGGAAGATGAGAATCTCCAACCCAATAGAAGCTTAGCTAGAGCAGCAATTCCATTCGGCGATGGTGTGGAACAGTAGCGGTAGCATTTCGGTAGGTGGACACCAGTTCGCGGATGACTTCAAACCCTAAACGTTCATAGAGTACCTGTGCACGGGGGTTTTCATGCGAGACATCCAAGGAGGCAATACGGCGTCCACGCTCCGCACCCTGATTAATCAAGTGCTTCATGAGTTGCCCGCCGATACCGTGCCCACGCAAATCCGGTGTAACACCGATATGGGCGATATAATGCTCATCCTGAGCGGGCGCAGGAAAATGATGGTCGATTTGCAGTCCTCTTCGCAAAACACCCAGTGAACCCAAAAGTCCATTGGCTTTGAAGAATAGCTTAAAGGTATCTAAAGTGAAATTATTTCGCTCTTCACTATTAAACCCCGTCCCAATCGCCACAACCTTCCCATCCAACTCCCCCACATCGTGATTCTCATGCCCGAATTCACTGCCGCCTTGGATGAATGCACGGCGCAAAAACTCCTGAGCATCAATCCGTGTACGGTGGGAAAACACAAAGTCAAAGGCCGCTGGGCCTGAGCTATAGATTAAAGGAATGGCTGCATCGACATCATCAGGACTGGCTTTTCTAAACTGAACGTCCATCCTAATCTATTCAGTCGCTTTAGCAACAACCAGCTTATGCTTTTCCAAGTCTTTCTTAGGTACAGGAGTCCAATGCGTTGTACGCCCAAATTTAGGGATACCTATATACCCGCGAACGGCTAAGCGCTGTTGGTCTTTATTGTTTGGGTCGGTTTCTGTATGCGCTTCACATTTATAGTTTTTGCCGGATTCAGGATCATAAATCAATCCCCCAGTCCATTTTTCAGTTTTTGCATCGTAACTAAACTTTGACATAATACTTAACCCCACAATAGTCTGTGAGCGTTTTTTCTTGCTGGGATTATTGCGATCGCGCTTGGGCTTGCCTGCTTCAGGGTCACCTTCTTCATAATTGGGCTTTTTAAGCCATAATATTTTGCCCACATACTGTCCATCTTTTTTAGTAATCTGAATGATGGATTGGTTTTTCTCGGTATACCAATATCCCGCAAAGCCTTCGTCAGATTTTTCAGCAAATGCACCAGCACTTAACATTAAAAAGCACATCATTAAGGCCAAAGATAAAACGTGTTTCATGGGTAGATCTCCAAATTAGTTCGTTATTCTGATTTCGTTGTCCAAGTGCGTTCTTGCGTCGGGCGCAAGCGTAATATTTGATCGGGGGTATTTAATGCCACATATATAAAGCCGTCTGGACCTACAGTTACATCCCGTACACGGCCAGCACCTTTCAAGATGACTTCACTATGCATGACACGCTCGTCTGTTACTGTCAGCAAGCGCAATTCTTCATAACGTAACGAGCCGGATAACAAGTGGTTATTCCAGCGCCCAAAGGCTTCACCCTCATAGAAATCCAATCCACAAGTGGCCAATGAAGGACGCCAGAACAATACGGGTTCTTCATACCCTTCCGCATGTTCATGTTCACTTACTATCGTGCCGTTATAATTACGTCCGTAAGTCACCACTGGCCAACCATAGTTCAGCCCCTTCTTCGGACGATTGATTTCGTCGCCACCCATTGGTCCATGCTCGGTTTCCCAAGGAAGATCGGTTCCAGGATGTATCGCTAGTCCTTGAGGATTCCGGTGGCCATAGCTAAAAATGGACGGGTAAGCATTCTCAGTATTGACAAAAGGATTGTCTTCGGGAATAGAGCCATCAAGATGTATCCGGTGAATTTTACCATTGGGCAAGCTAAGATCTTGAGCATTGTCTTGATCGCCGCGATCCCCCACACTGAAATACAGGAATCCAGCCTTATCAAACACTATTCGGGAACCGTAATGCACACCTTTGGTTTTATAATGTTCTTTCTTGGCGGTAAATATAATCTCTTCACTCGTCCAGGCATTATCAACGATTTTACCGCGAGCAATTCGGGTCATTGCAGGTACAGGCTCGCCTTCAGCCACTTCGAGTGCATGACTATACGAAAGGTATACCCAACCGTTTTCTGCGTAATTGGGATCCACTGCAACATCCAGTAATCCGCCTTGACCACTTGCATGCACGGTCGGAATATTCGCCACAGGGTCAGCAGCCAGCACACCGTTGGTTACCATGCGCAAACGACCTGGGCGTTCAGTTATCAACGCAGTACGTGCATCTAAAAAATCAATGGACCATGGAATTTCTACACCTTCCACAAATACATCGACTTCAATTTCATATTCAAGCGTTTGCAAGGTCTTGGGTGCGGGTGGGCGAACAGCCCCTTCTTGCTCACCGGTTTCCTGAATGAATTTAATTACAGAATTGATTTGCTTATCGGTCAACATGTTTTCAAAGGTCGGCATACCCAAATGCGTGATCCCATGCTTAATGTTTTTCTTCATGGCACTTTTACTTGCACCAAATTGCCATACGCCATCCACCAAGCTTTGAGCCACTCCGCCTTGCAACTGCTGGCCATGGCACGCTGCGCAGATCATCATATACAGGTCTTTGCCTTCAAGTGTGGATATATCTCCTGTGGGTACCAATGCTGCGGGATTTGCTTCTACCTCAGCTTCGATCTCCGCTACAGCCTCAGCAATGGGCTGCTTCTTAACCTCAATCTGCCCATCTCCTTCGACAACATTCTGGACTTCATTTTTTTCCAAAACAGGCTCAACAGGCACCTCGGTTGTAGGCTGCGAACATCCAGCGATGAACACGATGCTGCTCAGTAAGCTACACAACATGATATAAGACTTAGGAGAGGTCATAAATGGTGGATCCTTTAATTCGACTCGGGCTATAAAGTAATGAGTATTTTATAGTAAAAGTCTTTGATTTGGCAAACTGTTTCTATATTAACTTTATTCCCTTATTCACGAGAAAAAACTAATTCACTGGACACAATGGCATTTCGGCTACCCATTAAGGTAAAAAACCATATTTTCGCTTCTTCCGGTGGCGCAGGTGCTTGGATGGAGTTATTTCGTATGACGGCATCCACCGTAATCCACTCCCGATCTTTATTGGCTTTTGTGTCCAACGTATAATGCAACTTCGCCCCAATTAATTCCGTTTGTGTGCTTAGATTAACCGATGCCTTTTCGTTAACAATCCCGGGCCGTTTTAATTTTGCCAAGGGCTCCCCTTCAATGAGGTGCTGATCGATAAACAATCCAATCTCCTTAGGGGCCCACCCCACCTGATGGCCATGGGGCATGTTTACCGTAATTCGAAAGTTTCGTTCACCGTCGACAAGGTCATAGGTATTCTTATAACTTTCCAGCCAATAAGCAAAGTCGTTGGTACCGTTCACAAAAAATACCGGCATAGATGCCGACCCTACATAATTCGATGGGTCCCATAACTGCACCCATTTTTCAGCATGCACTGTACTCATTTGATCGAAACGCGGCAACCAAACACTGTCCTCATGCAAGAATCCACAACCGTAAACCGGTACAGCGGCCTTAAAGCGACTATCCAATCCCGCCACGATACAAGTTAGATATCCCCCCCAGCTAATCCCTGTGATTGCTGTACGATGGGCATCCACTTCTGCAAAACGGCGAATCAACGAATGTGCACGAATCACATTCGCTACCGCATGATACGTCCATTGATCATTTACATCCGAATGAATCTGGCCAAACTTAGAATCATCGTCCTGTTCAGGTCCACCATTGGCCAAGCGCACTTTATCTTCACCACGCCCACCTAAATCCATCGCAATGGCGGCATAACCACGTTCTGCCCATAACTGTACCCAATCTTTAAAAGCCGTTCCGCCTCCGCCGTGAACCAGCACCACCGCTGGATTCTGCTGTCCCTGCGACATTTCTTTTTTTAAAGTCGACGGTGAAGCATAATATGCAAATACCTGAGTGGCTATTCCCTTATAAGATTCTCCGCTATACAGCAAGGATCGAATAGGGGCTTCTTCATTTACCCAAGTAACTTCCGGTACTTCACTCAGAGTTTCCAAATCCCAAGGTGTTGTATCAGGCAAGGTATTGGCTGGCCGTATAAGATGTGGATCCAAGGGCTCACCGACATATGAGCACCCACTTAAGAAAGGGACTACACTCAAAATACTAACCATTAACCATAGGGCGCGATGAAACTGCATGAATTAATCTCCTCATTGCTTAAAAAAGTGACTCTAGCATGCTTGTTCACCAAGCGTCAATCCACCACTACCCTTCGTATACGATAGATTGTATAATGTCCTTATGACTATTTATCGCTCTACATCTATCCTCCTAGCCCTTCTCTGTATTTTGCCGGCCTGTACTCATATTCAAGGCACATCATCGCCCAATCCCACACGCCCCAATATTGTGATCATACTGGCCGATGATATGGGCTACGGAGATTTAAACTGTCAAAACCCTGACTCAAAAATTCCTACACCCCATTTAGATCGTCTGGCCTCGCAAGGGATGCGCTTCACCGATGCGCATTCACCCAGTGCTGTGTGTACACCCACTCGATACGCCCTACTCACCGGTACCTATGCTTGGCGAAGCAATCTTAAAAGTGGTGTACTCTGGCCTTGGGATCCGCCGTTAATTGAAGAAGACACTTTAACTCTCCCTGCAATGTTACGTGACGTGGGCTATGATACTGCGTGTATCGGAAAATGGCATTTGGGCTGGGACTGGGCAACAACAGATGGTTCATCGATTGCCGATGTCATTAAAAGTGGTACATTTGACAAATATTTACGGGGCGAGTGGTCTAAAAAAATCGACTTTACAAAACCCATAGAGGGTGGACGAATCGACCGAGGTTTTGATTATTATTACGGCGATGATGTTCCCAACTTCCCCCCGTATACGTTTATTGAAAACGAGCACGTAGTCATTCAACCAAGTGCAGATAAACCCAAGGAAATGTTTGGTCTACCTGGCCCTATGGCTCCTGATTGGGACTTGCGCGATGTCATGCCCACCATCGCACATAAATCAGCGGAGTACATTCGCCAACACAGTGAGAAACCATACTTTCTTTATGTCCCCTTCACCGCTCCCCATACCCCCATTGCTCCCACACCCGAATTTATCGGTAAAAGTGATGCGTACCGCTACGGCGATTTTGTCAATGAAGTGGATTGGGCAGTCGGACAAATCGTGCAAGCCATCGAAGATTCCGGAGAAGCCGACAACACCCTAGTCATTTTCACCAGCGATAACGGTTCTCCCCGTCGAGACGGCTCAAACATGAACGGAGCAGTGAGTTCGGTCCTTAAATATGGACACAATCCCAGCCATATTTATCGCGGCACAAAAGCGGACATCTGGGAAGCTGGACACCGCGTACCCTTTATTGCCAAATGGCCCGGTCAAATCAACAACAATACGGTATCCAATGAAATGATATCCCTCGTCGATATCATGGCCACCTGCGCAGCCATTACCGGAGTCCAACTGCCTAAGGACAGTGCCCTAGACAGTTATTCACTTGTTGGTCCACTAAAACAATTTGGCTACATGCCCCCTCTTCGCAAGGATCTAATTAACCATTCCAGTAATGGTATGTTTGCTATTCGCCAAGGAGAATGGAAGTTTATCGATGGTCGAGGATCAGGCGGCTGGAGCAAAGACGGGCGCGATGCAAAAGCTCCTGGTCAGCTGTATAACCTCTCTACCGACCCACAAGAAACACAAAATTTGTATGATACCCACCCAGAAAAGGCACAATCCATGCATACACTGTTAAGACATTACCAAAAATCTGGTCGCAGTGTGGCTGCACAACCATAATATATACATTATAAATTGATAGGAGAATTATCATGTCCATCTTGACCCGTCTCGGACTCGTCATTGCCCTCACAATGTTTAATTACGCTGCAGGTGCAGAAGAATATACAGCCACCACCACCAGTGATCCCAACATTCCTGCGGAAGAATTGAAACTCTTGGTCAAACCTCTTTTGCTGGAGGAAGTCGAAGTAGAAGCCCAAGCATGGATTCAATTGCTCCAAAACAAGGCCGCTGAAATTAGTCAAGCGGAAATTACCATAAAGCAAAAAAATAAAGAAACAAAGGCAGCTGAAAAAGTAGCCGATGGCCTTGAGGAAGCAGCCGAAGCGCCTACGAACACCGATGCCATCGAAGAAATAGCCGAAGTCGCAGAAGAAGCAGGGGAAATAGAAGTTGAGATTGATTCAACAAATGACTTAGAAGAAAGTGCCGAAGCTGCTCAACTGGTAGCAGAAAAAGCAGCGGTGGATAAAACCAACATCCTGGACACAAAAAACAAGCTTCAAGAAGAACTTGTCGTATTGAGCATTCAAGTCAACACGGTGCTCAAGGATATCGATTCAAAAGGCGGTGATACTGAAAGCCTAAAAAAATACGTTGCAGTCGTCACTAAAGAAGAAATCGACCTGAAGGATCAGCAAGCACTCAAATCGAGCATAGAACGATGGCTTTCCTCAGACAATGGCGCAGTGGGCTGGTCCAAAAAGATAGTCACATTTGCCATAATCATTTTAATTTTCTGGATCATTTCAGGTATTGTTGGAAAAATATTTGATCGAATTATCAAACGTCAACGTCGGATGAGCATGCTTTTAAGAAATTTCTTATCCAATTTAGTACGCCGTATTACCATATTTGTTGGAATCTTAATTGGACTACCCATTCTTGGCATTGAAACGGGCCTCGTATTAACCGCTATCGGGGCGGCCGGTTTCATCATCGCCTTTGCGCTGCAAGACAGCTTAAGCAATTTTGCCAACGGCATCATGATTCTGCTTTATCGTCCTTTCGATGTAGGCAACTTCGTAGAAACTGGCGGTATCTCTGGTAAAGTGGTTTCGCTCAATCTTGTATCTGTTAGCATCAGCACCCCGGATAACAAACTCATTATTGTTCCCAACAATAAGGTGTGGAACGATGTCATCATAAACGCTACCAGCGTGAAAGAACGTCGTGTCGACATGATTTTCGGTATTGGCTACGAAGACGATATGGCCAAAGCGCAAGCAATATTAGAAGACATCGTCGCCAAGCACGAATCCATTCTTGAAGATCCTGAACCGGTCATTAAAGTCCATGAACTGGCTGACTCCTCGGTCAACTATGTTTGTCGTCCTTGGGTCAAAACGGCCGACTATTGGGATGTCTACTGGGATGTGACCCGACAAGTTAAAGAAGAATTCGACAAACAAGGTGTCAGCATCCCCTACCCACAACAAGATGTTCATATGCATCAAGTAAACCCGGAAGCCAGCACCGATTAAAACTTACGGAATGGAATCCAATTCATAAGTGTTCAAACTCATAATTCCACCGGGCTGTGCTAAGCGGTCTTAACACTCCCCCCGGTTATTAACGCACAAAGGTAATCAACATGTCAGAAGCAATAAACCGCCAAATCTTACTCAAATCCCGTCCTGTAGGCGAAATCAAAGACTCCGATTTCGAACACGTATCAACACCTATCCCGACCATTGGTGATGGAGAATTCCTCGCTCGCAATCTCTATTTGTCACTCGATCCTGCCATGCGCGGATGGATGAATGATTCAGATTCCTATATTGAACCTGTACAATTAGGCGACCCTATGCGCGCCAGTTCAGTTTCAGTCGTGGTTGAATCCAATAACCCCGATTATAAACCCGGCGACAAAGTTGTAGGGATGGGTAACTGGCAGGACTACGTGGTATATGGCCCCAAAGATATGCACCGCTTAATCCCTGAAGGCCTCCCCCTCCCGTTGACCAACT
>CALLLL010000154.1 GCA_938082445.1 uncultured bacterium | reverse complement strand
AAAGCACAAGCACTATGGGATGATTATTCACACTATGCCCAGGAAATGTTCCTCCATACACATACGGAATTCAGCCCTTGGAATATTGTCCGAACCAACGTAAAACGGACTGCACGCCTCGAAAGCATACGACATGTGTTGAGTTCTTTGCCCTATGAACACGAAGGGGACGCAGGAACACGTATCGTCCCAGATCCAAACATCGTACACACCTTTAGTCCTGATTAAGGACGCGTTTTCTCTGTTGCCTTAATCCGCTTCAGCTCCAACTCCATTTGTTTCACGATATCTGGACGTTCAAGAAATAGGTTATTGGTTTCGCCAATATCTTCCGCTAAATTATACAACTGACCTGTGGGCCCATTGGGTTCCGGCTTTATACGGCTTGGCTTTGTAAATCCACCCGATCCCAAGAATGGCATATATTTCCAGGATCCCATTCGTAGAGTGACCGCACTATTGCCCGACGGCACTGCAAGGGTTTTTCGCACTGGGATATCCTCTGCTTGCTCACCCAACAATACAGGCAGAAAATTAAAACTGTCTGGCCCAGCATTCGCTGTTAGCTCCGCTCCGCTAATGGCTGCAAAAGTTGCCAATACATCCGTAAAACATATCATTTGATCGCTCGAAGAACCCGGCTTCACTTTTCCTGGCCATCGCACAATAAAGGGCATCCGATGTCCCGCTTCCCAGCCATCGCCTTTCATACCCCGTAATTCAGCCGCGGAATCATGGTCAAATCGTTTTACATCCTGATCATACCAAGTGGGCCCATTGTCTGATGAAAAGATTACCAAGGTATCGTCAGCCATCCCTGCTTTCTGCACAGCAGTCAATACACGACCGATCATCGCATCGACCATTTCCATAAAATCACCATACATACCCGCTTTACTCTTCCCCGCAAATTCTTCCGATGGCAACCATGGAGTATGGGGTGCAGGATAAGCCAGATACAAAAATAGCGGCTTATCTTCCCCCTTGTGATTATCGATTACTTCAATGGCCTCATTCGTAAATCGGGGCAACACTTCTTCCAGTTTTAAATCAGGTGAAATACCGCCAGCCCGCCAAAAAGCTCCCTGAATACGCGTCCAACCATCGGAGTTATTGGCTTCGATATGATTGGATGGTGGCATCACTGCATGCTTACCGCGAATGTAAAAATAAGGCGGGATATCCGTCGAGGCGCGTATGCCAAAATAACTATCAAAACCTACATCCACCGGACCACCGGGTAAAGGATTTTCATAGCCGTCTTCATGAAAGCCCAAATGCCATTTTCCGACCATGGCTGTACGATAGTTCTGTGATTTCAGTACTGAGGCAATGGTAGCCTGACCGGAATCAATGAGCGCTTTCTGGCGCCATACCGATACATCCGTACGGAACGAGTACCGGCCTGTAAGTAGTCCATACCGTGAAGGATGACAAAGTGGTCCAGCTGAGTGGGCATCGGTAAATCGCAATCCTGCATCCGCCAATGAATCAATATTGGGCGTACGTATTTTGGACTGTGGATTATAACTGGCCAGGTCCCCATAGCCCATATCATCTACCAGAATAAACACAATGTTGGGTTTCTTGGTCTCCGCACTCCAAGCAGAATTGAGTACAACACTCAATCCCAATACAAAACACGACAATATGGTTCTCATAGCATTATTACCCTTTTTTATTTTCAAGCCGTACATAACACCTCTCACTGTAGCGAAGAACTTAAGCTCAGCACAATAGCTGATTAGTGTTTCGTATTTTCCGCCTGCGAAACACCCAATTTAAATTCTTCTATTGCACAATACAATACCGGTACTACAAAGACGCTTACCAACACGACTGTCATTCCACCAAAACTGGGAATAGCCATGGGCAGCATGATATCAGAACCACGTCCGGTACTGGTCAAAATAGGGATCAAAGCGAGAATGGTGGTCGCCGAAGTCATTAAGCAAGGCCGTATGCGGCGTTTCGCAGCTTCGATAGTTGATGCGCGAATGGATTCAATAGAAGCGGGCACATCATCTGTAAAACGTTGCCGTAAATAGGTAGCCATAATCACGCCATCGTCACTCGCGATTCCAAAAAGGGCAAGGAAGCCTACCCAGGTGGCCACACTTAAATTAATCGGGTGTACTTGAAAAAGATCGCGCAAATTCGTATCAAAGATCGTGATATCGAGAAACCATGGTTGTCCATACAGCCAGATCATCTGAAAGCCACCCGCCCAAGCCACCAAAATCCCCGAAAACACCAATAGGCTAGTGGAAACTCGCTTGAACTGTAAATACAGGATGATAAAAATTATAAACAAAGCCAATGGCAGCACCAAACGTAAGCGCGCCTGTGATCGTTCATGGTTTAAATAATTTCCTGCAAAGGTAAATGTTACACCGGGGGCCAATTGGATTTCACCGCTATCAATTTTCTCGGCTAGGTAGGCTTGTGCGGCTTCGACTGTATCTATCTCACCATACTCGGCACTTTTATCAAAAAGCACATAGCTTACTAAAAAGGTATCCTCACTTTTAATGGCTTGCGGCCCTCGACGATAATCCACCTTCGCCAATTGCCCTAAAGGAATCTGTGTACCATCTGGTGCAGGCACCAATATTCGATCAAGACTTTCTATCTGATCCCTTAACTCACGCATATACCGTACTCGGACGCTATAGCGTTCTCTGCCCTCAACCGTTGTTGTGATTTGCCGTCCACCTACAGCCACTTCAATCACATCCTGCACGGCGCGAATCGTTAATCCATAGCGTGCAATGGCTTCGCGATCAATATCTATCTCTAAATAGGGCTTACCCACAACACGATCAGCAAATACGGTATCGGGATTGATTTCAGGTACATCTTTTAGGACTTGCTCAATGATCAGCCCCGCCTCTTCAAGGCTTTTTTGATCAGGCCCATACAGTTTCACACCCATGGGCGCGCGCATACCGCTTTGAAGCATAACCAATCGTGCTGCGATGGGTTGAAGTTTCGGCGCACTCGTGGAGCCCGGCACTTGCGCTACATTAACCACTTCATCCCAAATATCGTCCGGTGAATGGATGTGATCACGCCATTGCCGAAAGAGCCGACCGTCTTCATCCTCAATCAACTCACCAAGTTCATCCCGTACATACTCATCACTACTCTTGTCATACTTAAACCGCATTCGATGTCCATATTCATCCACTTTGTATTCGGAGACATAATTTACAACAGTCTCTACCATTGCGATTGGCGCGGGATCGAGGGGCGAATCGACTCGCCCAATTTTTCCGACAACACTTTCCACCTCAGGAATAGAGCGAATGGCTATATCTTGTTGCCGCATCATTTCCATCGAAGTACCAATAGAAGCATGGGGCATAGTAGTCGGCATGTATAAATAACTGCCTTCATCCAAAGGCGGCATAAATTCTTTTCCAAGACCGGGAAACGATTCTTGACCCTTATTCCATAAAGAAGATTGTGTGATAGTAGATGCATTCATACCCAGGGCTTGTGCAGTTTTTGGCACTACACCAAAAACCTTCCCAAAGCCTAACCACATCGTAAGCCCTAAAATCACCAGAATTACTGGAACAAGAAGAAATGGCATTTTGTAATTCAGAAAAATCTTCAGTAAGGGCTCATACGATTTATAAAACAACCATGTACATGCAAGAAGGCCCCCGATCATTCCGACTACAAATAGAATATTTTTAGTTTCATACTCAGGTCCCAAGGGTGACCATTCACGGGCTAAATAGATCACGACAATCAATGCCACCAAAGCATTTAACACATAAGCTCCAAGCGTATGTACAGCATCCGGCATACGATCTTTTAACACCCAATAGATACCTAAGCCCAGGAATAATAACCTTATCCAAACAGATACTTTGGCCACCACTATCAATCCAACGAGCATCAATATAAACCCAAATACCCCGCGTAGTCGCTGGGTTTGTTTACCGGGGGTAAAAAGAAGATGAGCCAACGGTGGGATAATGGTCAATGCCACAAAAATGGCTGCAAGCAGGGCAAACGTTTTGGTAAAAGCCAATGGTTTAAATAACTTCCCCTCGGCGGACTCCATGGTAAACACGGGTAAAAAACTAACGACCGTAGTTAATACAGCAGTAAGAATTGCACTACCCACTTCATGGGTTGCACGCAGAATCACACTGGCCGAAGACTCGCCATCTTTAGCATCCTTTAAATGTTTCAAGATGTTTTCGCATATCACCACGCCCATATCCACCATGGTTCCTATGGCAATGGCAATTCCAGATAAGGCCACAATATTGGCATCCACACCAAAACCACGCATAGCGATGAAACATATAAACACCGCCAAGGGCAATAAGCCAGAAATCAATATTGATGAGCGCAAATGAAATACCAAGACTAAGACCACAAGAATCGTCACTAAGATCTCTTGAACCAAGGCTGTATTCAACGTCCCCAACGTTTCATGGATCAATCCTGAGCGATCGTAAAAGGGCACGACTCTAATCTGAGACACCGTTCCGTCTTCGAGTGTTTTACTGGGTAGTCCAGATTCAATCTCAGCAATTTTTGCTTTAACTCTATCAATAGCCGCCAATGGGTTTTCGCCATAACGCACCACCACCACTCCACCCACCGCTTCTGCACCGCCTTTATCCAACGCACCCCTGCGCAATGCTGGACCCAACGAAACCGAAGCGACGTTGTGTACATAAACTGGAATATTGTCATTACTTTTAATGACGGAGTCTTCCAGATCGTCCACATTTTCAATAAACCCTAAGCCACGAATCACATATTCAACACCATTGACTTCCATCGTGCGGGCGCCAACATCAACATTTGACTTACGTACCGCATTGAACACTTCACTCAGGGTTACGCCAAAGGCCCGCATCGCATCCGGGTTAACATCCACCTGATATTCCTGTACAAATCCACCTACAGAGGCAACTTCGGCGACACCTTCAACACTTTGCAAGGCATAACGCACTTGCCAATCCTGAATCGTACGGAGTTCATGTAGATCCCATCCACCCGTAGGATTACCATCAGCATCATGCCCTTCCAAGGTATACCAAAATACCTGACCCAAGGCTGTAGCATCTGGTCCTAAAGTCGGTTGCACATTGTCAGGCAAAGTACCGCGCGGTAAACTATTGAGCTTTTCGAGCACCCGTGATCGAGACCAATAGAAATCTATATTGTCATTAAAAATAATGTATATCGTCGAAAAACCTAAGTAGGAAAACGAGCGCACAGTCTTCACGCCGGGCATACCCAACAATGAAACTGTAAGCGGATAGGTAACCTGATCTTCAACATCCTGCGGCGACCGCCCCATCCATTCGGTAAACACAATTTGTTGGTTTTCACCGATATCAGGAATGGCATCCACCGGTACAGGACTGCGTGGCACATCGCCCAAATCCCAATCAAACGGCGCGACTAAGGCACCCCAGATAATGATCATTAATGTAAGCAACACAACAATCACTTTGTTGTACAAGCAAAAGCGTATAATACTACTTAATAGACCCTTGGGTTCTTCAGCAGTCATCCTTTATCTCCCTGAAAAGTATTTTCAATACTTCCGCAATTAAGCATACTGCTGCCAAAATATGGATTGCTTATAGTCTGACTACTTTGCAGCCAGCTAGCACCTTCATTGTCAAAAGCCATGGGACAATAGGCCTCGAAATAAGGCGATTTTCCTTTGTGCCCATATTTTTTTTCCAAGGCCAACATCTCCTTGGATGCTTTTCCAAAAGCGATACGGGCATCATCTATCCCTTCGCTTGCAGATAACGATTCGAATGCGGCTCGGATAGAATCCGCCTGTTCAATCTTTACCTTTTCCAAAAAGGAGAGTAGATGAACAACCTTTTCTTTGGCTAAACCAAGATCATCAGCTGCAAGGGCTTCTTGTATACTAAAATACGTTGTATACACAGGCTCAAGAGCAACACGCATAGCAGTATATTTCGAGTCAACTTGATGGGTGACGGTTTCAGTCATGCTCATCATGCTAGGCTTTGCTTTAATCTGAAGTGCGCTGTCAATATTGAAGTTTCCGTTGGTCACTACAACGTCCCCTTCATTCAATCCTTCGCGAACTAAATAATAATCGCCTGCTCGTGGGCCCAACACAACCTCACGACCTTCATAAAGCGAATCTTCCACTTCCAGATACACTACTGCCCGTCGTCCAGTACGCAGTACTGCTGTCGATGGGACAACTAAAGGTGCTTCACTTTGACCATCGGCACTTACATATCCCAATGATTCGGCTTTAACCAAATCCATCTTGCATTTTGGACATATTCCCGCCTCATCACGAATAATTTCTGGGTGCATAGGACCAATCCATTTACCCGCAAGCTTGGGGTCCATCACTTTACCGCCCTGAGCTAATTGCGAATGTACCGTTGCACGTACAAACATTCCGGGTTTTAGTCGAAGCTGGGAATTATCGACATTCACTCGAACTTTCACCGTACGCGTCACATCATCTACCACAGGATCGATAAATGAAATCACCCCATTAAATGTTTCGCCTGAGTACACTTCCGTTTCCAACTCAACCGATTGCCCATAATGCAACCATTGTAAATCGGATTCATATGCATCGAGCTTGACCCACAATTTCTCAAGATTCGCCACGGTATAGATGTGCGTACCCGTTTGTACATAATCCCCTTCACTCAGCGCTTTGTGAATAACGATGCCTGATTGGGGTGAATTGATGAGTATTCGGTCACTGGCTTTTTTATTTTTCTCGATAGCGCGAACCTGTCCTTCGGATAAACCCCAAAGCCGTAATTTTTCGCGGGCATTATCAAGTGCCCGTAAATCACTATTTCGAAGAAACTCACTTTTACCCTGACCAATCGCATCCACACGACGCTTGGCTTCAATCAGTTCCTTCTGGCCTGTAAGCAAATCTGGACTATACAGCTCTACTAAATGATCGCCTGCTTTAACCTGGATTCCCGTGTAATCTACATACAACCGATCTACCCGTCCATCCACCCAAGATGAAATAGTCTTTATTTGGGTCTCATCATACGCCAGTTTTCCAACCATGAGCACAGGCATTTCTACGAACCGACGTTCCACAACTTGAGTAGCTATCGCCGCCAACTTTTTATCATGGGCAGTCATTCGAATTTGCCGATCACTGTCTCCAGGGGAATTCATACTGTCATCTCGTGGCACCAATTCCATATTGCATACAGGGCACAGACCAGCTTCGTTACGCTCGATATGCAAGTGCATAACACAAGTCCATATCACTTCACTTTTTACATTTTGAAGTGAAGTCTCATTGGATGATGGTATCGGCGAAGTACCCATTCGCATGCCCAAAAAAAAGACAGCACCCAAAACCATAAATGCACTTAAGGGTTTTATGAACTTCATTGCACCACCCCCCCACAAATCATTTCTATTTTCGCCAAATGCTGAACATAATCTCGTTGTGCTCGCCAATACGATTGTTCAAACAACAACACATCTCGCTCACTTTCAATTATTTCCAATAGAGAACTTGTGCCTGTTTGGTAACTTACCTGCATCACATCCATGGCTTGTTGTGCTCGTGGGATTAGTGTTTCTTTATATAACTGTATATTTTGACCAGCATCTTGAAGGTGGTACACCTCTACCTCCAACTCCGCTGAAAGTGTAAGCTGTTGTTCCTTTAAACGGTGCCGCATAGAC
>CALLLL010000153.1 GCA_938082445.1 uncultured bacterium | reverse complement strand
ACGTTCATTCATATCGGCGATGCGTGAACTGAGTGAATTGATTTCCACAGCGTAGTTGGCTACTTCATCATTGATATTGGTGCGTAAATCATAAATACGTGAAACGATATCATTCATCGTTCCGGCCATGGAAACGGCTTCGGTAACTACGCTGGTTCGTGCTGGGAGAGATTCTACTATTCCTGAAAATTCATTGAGGGAATCAAAAAATGTATTGAGCTGTGTGCTTAAACCATTTGGGCCTGGTTCGAGAAATATGTCTTCTACTTGGTTATAGAATTGATCACGGAATTCGGCATTGCCTAATCCACCCATTTGATCGCGATACATGACATCGAGAAATTCATTTCGAATTCTGGTAATGGTGTCGACATTAACACCTGTGCCGATTTGTCCATAACTGCGGGTGTTTGGGAAATTGGTGGATAATTCTGCTCGTTGCCGTGAGAAGCCGGGTGTATTGACGTTGGAGATGTTGTGCCCAGCGACATCGAGTTGGACCTGCGAGGCGGCTAAGCCTGAGCGAGCGATATGTAATGAACTAAATAATGTACCCACGGGTCATTTCCTTTTTGCCTGTGATGCAATCAACCTGCTTATTAAAGCAATTGACATACCATGTATCGGCGAAAAGGGCTTTGAGCTTTAATTTCAGGGCGTTTGACGCTTTTTGTCAAGTGTTAATGGCCCTGTAAATACAGGGTAAAAGGGTAAATCTTGCCGATTGAGGGAAAATTCGACTCGTTCGCGATGGGTATGGTAGAAATAGGTCAGGTAAGCGATATAGTCCATATTGCTGAGAGTTTGGAGCATTTATGAGTGTAGTAGTGGCCATGTGCCAATGTGAAGTCATCGCGGGGGATGTAGAAGGGAATTTGCTTCGTATTGAGGCAATGGCAGAAGAGGCCAAAGCCCTTGGTGCACAAATCGCATGTTTTCCTGAGACGGCCTTGTATGGCTGGGTGAACCCTGAAGCGCATGTTCGTGCAGATTCAATTCCGGGACGGGATGCAGATGCTTTATGTGCGATTGCAAAGCGGTATGGGTTATATATGTGCGTTGGTATTTGTGAGAAGGCCGGGGTGGACCTCTATGACTCGGCTATTTTGGTGGATGATTGTGGGAGACTTTTGTTGACACATCGTAAACAGAATACGTTAATTGAACTGTTGGAGCCGCCTTACACGCGCGGTACTGAGGTGAAGGCTGTTGATACGGGTTTGGGGCGCTTGGGGGTGCTAATTTGTGCAGATACTTTTGAAGAGCGTTTGTTGGAGCAGATGGCGAATCACGGATTGGATTTGATGTTGGTGCCTTATGGATGGGCCGCTGACCCGGATGAGTGGCCAGGACATGGTGACAATCTTGTTAAGGTGGTGGCTAAGGCGGCTGTAGCGGTTGGTGCGCCGGTAATTGGGGTGGATTGTGTAGGGACCATTTCCCATGGGCCTTGGAAAGGAAAGACTTTTGGCGGATTGAGCGTGGCTTGTGATGCTGAAGGGGTTGTGCTCTCACGAGGGGCGGATCGTGAGGCTTCATTAAGCATTCTAGAGCTCGAGCACTAGAGTTTTTTGGCTATAGCCAGATAGATCTCCGTATGTTTTAGGGGCAATATCCAATATATAAGGGGTAATTTTCATACTTGCTTTGGAGTATGTGATTAGGACGTCGGGTATGGTATAGTTTCCCAATTAAGTTGTGGTAGCGAGAAGTCAAAGGGGGCTTAGTTTCGTGCACGCTCGATTATTTTCGGTTAGTTTATTATGTGTTAGTGCTATAGTTTTAGGGGGGTGCCAGACCACACGGACGGTTGAGCCGGACTTGGTGGATGGCAAAGAGGTCTATCAATTCGATCCGATTCCAGTTCCAGTCATTGGTGCCCAAGATTTGTCGATTTCAGTACCTGAGGATCCTACTAAATTACTTGATGAAGCGTTGGTGGCTTTTGAACTGGCTAATAAAGCGCAAGAAGAGGGCGATACTGATGTCGCCTTTCAGCAATATACCCAGATGATGGAATTATTGTTGGAGTCGGATTTAGATCCTTCAGTTTTCTATTCGTTGCGCAATGAGTTCAATCAAATATTGGGCGAAAGCACACGCTTAGCGAAATTAAATAATACAACGACTACTCCACCTCCGGTGGTTGATGAAGCAGAAGTGTTGGCGATTCGTTCGGAATTGGATTATCCGAATCCTCTAAACGATCGGGTGTTGGCTGAGATTTATCATATTCAAAAAAGCTACCCTAAAGGTTTCCAAGCGGGGTTAAATCGTAGTGCGCGCTATTTGCCGCATATTCGTGCAGAGTTTAAGAAAGCTGGACTGCCTGAAGATCTAGTGTGGCTGGCGATGGTGGAAAGTCAATTTACACCTCGGATTAATTCGCGCGTAGGTGCAGGCGGTATGTGGCAGTTTATGCCCAGTACGGGGTCGCGTTTTAATTTGCAACGTGATCATTATATTGATGAGCGTTATGATTGGAAGAAATCGACACAAGCATCGATTCAGTATTTATCGAAACTGTATGAAATGTTTGATAGTTGGCCTCTGGCTGTGTCGTCCTATAATGTGGGTGAGGGGGCAATTGAACGGGCCATTGCATTAAATGGTGGGCAACGTGATTTGTGGGGGCTTCTGGATACTGGAGCAGCATCTAAACGTATACCGCGTGAAACGAAAAAGTTTTATCCAAAATTGTTGGCCTCGGCATTGATTGCGAACAATCCGGAAAAATATGGATTTACCCCATCCACTGAAGCTGCGGAGCAGACCGAGACTGTCAAGGTTTCCAGTGCGTATATGTTGGAAGATATCGAAAAAGCTGCAGGGATTGCTTCGGGTACGCTGGGGAAATTAAATACTCATTTTCGCTATAACTATTCACCGCCCAACCGTACGGCGAATCTGTATGTGCCTGTAGGTACCGCGGCGCGTGTACGATCGGCTTTGCCTAAATTAAGTCAACTGCGTCCCGATACTCATGTCGTGCGTCGTGGTGAGACCTTGTCGGGTATAGCTTCGATGTATCAAACAACGGCGAATGAGTTGATGCGTATTAATAACATTAAGTCGGCGCGTCGGTTGCAGGTGAGCCAGCGCTTGGTTATTCCTGGACGCTTAGGCAGTCGTGGTGGCGCGAGCGCGACTGTATCTGGAAATCGTAAAGTGTATGTCGTGCGTAAAGGCGATAGCCTTTCGGGTATAGCATCACGATACGGTACGACTATTTCCAAATTACAACAGTGGAATGTTATGGGACGCAATACGCGTATCCATGTTGGTGACCGGATTTATGTTTCCAAGCCGAGTTCAAATACCATCTCATCGAAATCATCAACATCCTCTGCTGGAACGGGCACTTTAGTTATCTATACAGTGCGCTCAGGGGATACCTTAGGCAAAATTGCTACGAAGCAAGGTGTGAGCTTGAAAAATTTGTTGATGTGGAATAAGTTGACGAATCGTTCGACAATTCGTCCCGGCGATAAGTTGAAACTGTACAAAGGTCGTGCTACATCTTCTTCCGCTGGGGCTACAAAGACCCATACCGTGAAGCGTGGAGAGAATCCGGGTACGATTTCTAAAAAGTATGGTATACGTACATCTGACTTGTTGCGTTGGAATAACTTAAAGTCATCGTCCATTGTGCATGTAGGCGATGTGTTGCATGTACAGAATCCCGGTACGAGTGGGACGACCATTACCCATACGGTGAAGCGTGGTGAGAATCCAGGGTCTATTGCGCGTAAGTATAAGGTGAGTACACAATCGTTTTACGCTGCCAATGGTTGGACGAAGAATCCAGTGCTTCAAATCGGACAAAAGGTTAAGATTCCGCAGTAGTGGTTAATCGCGCGGGCGGGGTTTTCCGGCGGCATCACAGATGGCATCGAAAATTTTGGATACGCCTTCGATACCAAAGTCGTTGAAGTTTTTAGGGTTGAGCCAAAACTCTTTGAGTCGTCCTTTGCCTTCTTGCTGGTACATGAGGATCTTAAGCATCATCTGGACTTTGTCGAGGCCGCGGATAAGTTGGGCTTCGGGTGTGGACGCATCTAAGAATTCCTGATGGTAGTGTGCGTATTTTTCATCGAAGCCTGCGAATAGTTTTTCGGTGATGGCTTGTTCGGCAACATCTTTGGCTTCTTTTAAGTGCGCATCGGCTACGGGCATGGGGATGTCCATCAATTGGGCTTCGCAGAGATCATGGGTGAGCGCGAGCGCGATGGCTTTATCGCGGTCGAAGTCTGCTGGATACTCATCGCAGACAAGTAGGGTTAACACAGCAACGAAATGACTGTGCGCTGCGACTGATTCAGGTTCAGGGACACCGCGCAAAATGTAGCCCGCGCGTTTAACTTGATCCAGCGGGTGGATGGTCTCAAAAAATCCGAGTATGCGCTGTTCAAAGCTGTCCATGATCACTCCTTGCGTGTTTTATGTTCCGGATTGATCGAAATGGGACATGATGCCCATAGCGACGATAAAAATGCCGAGCAAAACATAAAAAATGCGCGTACCATTGCGTCCAAAAAATTTCACTAAGAGCTCGGCTTTTCGGCTGTTGATGAACCAATCATAATCCATGACTGCACAAAATATGGATAACAATCCTGCAGCGATTAAAACGATTACTGTTGAATCCATGGTGCCCTCCCTGGGCTATTTAGTAGGATTGTGCAGCAATTACGCGGCGTTTAGAGGGTTTATGGCAAACGATGCATTCGCCTTCTTCCTCTTCGCCATTGTATGGGATACAGCGGATGGTGGATTTACTGCGCTCTTGAATATAATCTTCGCAGCTATTTTCACCGCACCAATGAATTTTATAGAAGCCGCCTGTTTTGACTGCTTTTTTGTATTCTTTAAAGTCGTCTGCGATATGGGTATTTTCGTCCATGCGCTTTTGAGCGTTGGCGAGAAGGTTGTCTTGAATGTCATCAAGCAAGGCTTCTAGTTTTGGGAGAAGGCCTTCCATGGGCATGGTGACTTTTTCGCCGGTATCGCGACGTACCACAACGACTTCTTTGTTTTCGCAATCGCGTGGGCCAATTTCAATGCGGATGGGGATCCCTTTGAGTTCCCATTCATTAAATTTACGACCGGGTTTCACGTTGTCACGGTCGTCAATTTTAAAGAAGAGTTTGTCCCAGCCTTGAGTCATTTCATCGGCATTTTTGAGGACCAATTCCATTTCCTCGTCGCTACGCCATATGGGCACGAATACGACTGGGAGAGAGGCTAATTTAGGTGGAATGACGAGGCCGTTGTCGTCGCTGTGGGACATGATCATGCCGCCGATGAGGCGGGTGGATACGCCCCAGCTGGAGGCGTACACGTATTCTTGTTCTTTGTTTTGATTTTGGAATTTAACGTCGAAGGCTTTGGCGAAGTTTTGGCCGAGGTAGTGTGAGGTACCTGCTTGGAGGGCTTTACCGTCTTGCAGCATGGCTTCGATGGAGAGTGTTTTAACTGCGCCAGCGAACTTTTCTTGCTCGGTCTTGGTGCCCACCATGACGGGCATCGCCATATATTCTTCGGCGAATTTTTGGTAGATATGTACCATTTGTTCGGTTTCAGCAATGGCTTCTTCTTCGGTGGCATGGGCGGTGTGGCCTTCTTGCCAGAGGAATTCAGTGGTACGCAGGAAGAGGCGGGTGCGCATTTCCCAACGGCATACGTTTGCCCATTGGTTGATGAGGATGGGTAGGTCGCGGTAGGAATTGATCCAGTTTTTGTACATGGCCCAAATCATGGTTTCCGAAGTGGGGCGTACGACGAGCGGTTCTTCGAGTTCTTTGCCGCCAGCGTGGGTGACTACGGCGCATTCAGGAGCGAATCCCTCGACGTGCTCCGCTTCTTTGGTGAGAAAGGACTCGGGTATGAACATGGGGAAATAGGCGTTTTGGTGACCGGTTTCTTTGAACATGCGGTCTAGGTGTTTTTGGATGTTTTCCCAGATGCCATAGCCTGTGGGGCGGATGACCATACAGCCTTTGACAGGTGAGTAGTCCGCCATTTCACTTTTTAGTACGATATCGATATACCATTGTGAGTAATTTTGTTCGCGTGTGGTAATGCCTTTGGCCATGATGCCTCCGTATTGGGTCAGCCTATTTGTTCCGAAAAATCAGGCGGAATCATAGCATATATCGATAGACGGAGTCTTGTTTTGGCAAAAAAATACCGGAATGCGGGGCATTCCGGTATGGATTATGACTATAGGGGTGCTTTACTCGCCGAGGGTGACGGTACCGTTGATGGCGTCGAGGGTGACATCTTGGTCAATGGTGCCTGTCCAAACGGAGTTGGAGGTGGCTGTATCGCCTTTGAAGTTGACTGTACCTGCATCTTCTACACCGGATAGTGCTTCGTCAACCGTATTGAAGGGTTCGGCTTCGGATCCGCTTTCTGTGCCAGCCCAAGCGAAATCGACCCAGGCGGTGCTTAGAGGGGCGACGACGGTGGTGCCGAGGAGTATGCTTTGACGCCAATCATAGTCTTGGGCCCATTCATCAATGACTTTTTTATAGGTGCCTGTTGGGCCGCTGAAATGCAGCCATGATTTATGGGCTGGATCGGTATCGATTACAAAGGCTGGATATGAATCCCCTACAGTGACGAGTTTTAAAATCATGGCACGTGTAGCGCCTTGCGGAAAAGATAGGGGATTGGCCAAGGTGAATCGATTCCACCCGGCTACTGCAGCGAAGCCCGTTTCTTCGGTTCCTATTTTCGTGGTGGGGACATTGGATGTCATGCTGGTGTAAAAGTAGAAGTCTATCGTGGTAGGCACATAACAGTAGATTTCGAAGCCTTCGATTTGGTCCATTGTGGTGTTGTTGGTCAATTCGATGGCTGTCCAGTTTGTACCGTCTTTGTATCCGAATGAACCTGATGCGCTAAAGCTTGGATTTGCATCGTAAATGGTTTCGCCTGAACCGCCGGTTGCGTGTGGTGTAAGGTCGGCAGTCATGGTAGATGCAGAGGCGGAGATGTTGGTAATGCCGATGTTGGTAACAGTTGTGTCGTATTGTTTTGAATTGGGTGTACTGGCATCGTTGAAGGAGGTGTTGCTGCTGGTACCAGGGAATGGATCGCCGCCGTCACCTCGGTTTGTTTCGTTATCGAGATCGCCATCGTTATTGGCTTCTTCTAGGTCAACGAGTTTATGGGTTTCGTCTTGGTTGGTTGTTTTGGATTCATCGATGTGGAAGATGAGTAATCCGCTTGCTGGAAGTCCAGCATCATAACCGGATAGTTGTCTGTTCTCGATCATGAAGCGTTCGCTGAATGAACCAAAGGGGCTTTTGTATTTGTCGATCCAAAATTCTTTCACATCGGATGTGGCATGCGTGGACTCAATTGAGACGCCGGTTGCAGCGGAGGTAATAATGGTAGGGGTTGTGAATGCTGTGCGTACACGTGACCAGGCGCTGAGATATGCTGGTGAGTCGCCTAAGTATGTGCCGACATTGTTCCAGCTACCGCCACCCATAAGGCCCCAATCGCCGATGCCTTCGGAGCCGCCGTTGGTGTCGTATAAATCGGGGAGTCCGAGCATCAAATGGCCGAGTTCGTGGCACATGATACCGATGGTAGCGATGTGGTCTCCGCCAATGGGGTGAATCTCGCCGAATGCGGTATATGGGGAAAGTTCTACACCATCTAGTGTTATGGGAGTAATGGAGGATTTGTGCCCCCAAGTTTTGGGTGAAGTTGAGCTGACTTGTGAGGCTTCATCGCCAGCGAAAATACATATTACGGAGAGCTCATCGGCTTCTATGCTGCCGTTTAAGTCAGTGTCGAAGGTATCATAGTCTATATAGGTATTTGCCGCAGTCAGGGCAGCTGCGACTGCAGCTTTATTGCCTGCGCTGTTGCCATTTGGGTGTGCGGTTCCCAGGGTGACTTCGATGATACCATCAACGGCACCATCTAATTCTGTTGCAGGTGCGATGGTGAAATCTCCGTAGGAATTGTCCAGGAAGAAATCTTTAACACTGCTGCTGGCACCAAAAAATAAAGGTTCGAAATCGGTTTCGTCGTAGGTTAATGTCGCTTTTACTGGATAGGTAGCATCAGTGAAATTCACCAAAATGACCAATATTTTTTGAGTGTGTGGCGTACGTGTGCCGCTTGACTGGTTTTGTATGATGACATGCTTTTCGCGTTCACCGGTAAAGGTGGGGGTGACGCCGGCTTGGAAACCTGCGAGTTGTTGGGGAGCGAGTGAACCTACACTATAGGTGGTTGGAATAAACTGGTTGTCTTCATCGAGTCCAGCATAGAACCATTCGTTGCCGACTTTTACGATGGAGTAGCCATCAACTGTTTCCATCCAACTTATGTGTTCGTCGCCTTTTAATTTGGCTTCAAACTTTTTACCATTTGGCTGAGTAATGACGGTAGTTCCGGGGGCGGCTGGAGCTGCGTAGCTTTGGTAAGGGGTGAAGAGCAGTGTAGCCACTAAGATGAACGTAAGGAACGAAACAGTTTTATTCATGAATGAACTCCAATTGGAAATGTCGTTTATGTGTATAACCTTAATTTAACTTACCATAATATAGGGGTATTTTTCGATTGTATCTATAGATTAAATCTATTTTTTCTGTAGTTTATTCGAGGTATATTTTAATTTATGCTATCATCCTAGGATTATTTGTGTAATTGCGACTAAAATTCGCAGTATTTTCAGTAAAAAGGTAAAGGAAATATATAGTTTGAAGAATTTTATTCAGAATAGTTTGTGTATATTGGCGTTTTTGGTGATGATGCCCGGCGCGTGGGGACATTCATTTGGTATTACTGAAATGCAGGTGCGTCTGGAGAATGATGGGGCATTTGAAATTTGGGTGAAGCCCTATAGTCTGGATTCGATCATTTTGGAAATTCCAGAGGGCTATGTGAAGGATGAGGCTTATGCGTTGTTTTTGGAAAAGCCGGAGTCTGAACGGGCCGATATTATTGAGCAGGTTGGAGAGTATTTTCGCAACAGTGCGGTTGTAGCCTTTGACGATGTGCCTGTTGAGTTATCGATTGCCTATCCTGATCAGGGGATGGAAGTGCCTGAGGGCGCTGTACCGATTATGTTGGGTGAGCAGTTTGTATTGAAGGGAAATGTACCGGAGGGAGCGAAGTTGATGACTTTGACGCCAATGCCGGAACCGTATGAGTTTGTCATGATGGTTGTGGTGGAAGGCGAAGACGTTGTCTATGAGGAGTTTATACCGTCGGGTGAACCGTCGGTGCCTTTTGCTTTGACGGCGGAGATGGACATTGTTGTACCTGAACCGAAGAGCCGTGGGCAGGTGATTGCTCAGTATATTGAGTTGGGGTTTGTGCACATTATTCCCAAGGGCTTGGATCATATTTTATTTGTGTTTGGTTTGTTTTTGTTAACGGTGAAGTTGAAACCGTTGTTGTGGCAGGTAACGGCGTTTACCTTGGCGCATACGGTGACCTTGGCGATGGCGACGATGGAAATTGTTCAGTTGCCTGCGTCGATTGTGGAGCCGTTGATAGCTTTGTCGATTGTGTATGTGGCGGTGGAGAATTGCCTGACGGAAAAGCTGACTAAGTGGCGTCCAGCGATTGTATTTGGTTTTGGACTATTGCATGGACTGGGCTTTGCGGTCGTGTTGCAGGAATTGGGCTTGCCTGAAGGACGGTTTATGTCCTCATTGATTAGCTTTAATGTGGGTGTGGAGCTTGGTCAGTTGAGTGTGGTGCTGGTGGCGTTCCTGGTGCTTGGGTGGTTTAGGCATAAAGAATGGTACCGGAGCCGTGTGACGATTCCGGCTTCAATTGGGGTGGCGTTGGTGGCGTTGTATTGGACGGTGGAGCGGGTGTTCTTCGGCTAATATTCTTAAGCCTAAACTCTTCTATATATTGATGTGACTTCTGTCTGTTTACTATGCGCATGGGGGCAGGGTTGACACTAATTGGTTGGGCAGTGATAATGAGGCTTAATACTTTTTAAGTAAAAAGGGTTGAGTTATGATTCACTGTCGATTGGTACTGTTGCATCTTTTTGTGTTTTCCTTGGGGTTGAGTTTTGCCGCATATGCGGATGATCGCCCGAATGTTCTTTTCATAATGACGGATGATCAGGGTCCGTGGGCCTGGGGAGATGGGCATCCGGATGCGGTGACGCCGCATATAGATTCGTTGCGGACGAATGGGGTGTTGCTGGAGAATTACTTTGTGACGTCTCCGGTGTGTAGTCCGGCGCGGGCGAGTTTGTTGACGAGTCGTTATCCATCTGAGTTGGGGATCATGGATTGGATTCCGCCGGACATTGAGCCGCCTTTGGGAGTAGATCCGAAATTGCCGGCTTGGCCGCGTGCGTTTCAGGGAGCGGGGTATCGCACTGGCTTGATTGGGAAATGGCATTTGGGGCGTACGGATGAATTTTTACCGCAGGCTTTTGGCTATGATTATTTTGCGGGCTTTCGGCATGGGGGGATGGTGTCGAAGGATCCAA
This sequence comes from uncultured bacterium, assembly GCA_938082445.1. Classification (GTDB taxonomy): domain Bacteria; phylum Hydrogenedentota; class Hydrogenedentia; order Hydrogenedentales; genus DTSJ01. Next base: position 3,951 of record CALLLL010000153.1, on the reverse strand, counting down.
CAGTGGAGTTGGATGGGGTGGAGCAAGTCGTTAAGGGCTACACGCCGGATATTCTGACGGATTTGGCGATGGATTTTATTGGGCAAGAATCGGATGAACCCTTTATGGTGTCGCTGCATTTTTGGGCACCGCATGCGAATGCGAATAAGACGGAATATGGAGATCGCACGTGGATGCCGTTACAGGAGGTGGACTGGGCACCGTTTAAGGATTTGACGCCGACCTTTCCGGAGCCGGTGCATCCGGACTTGGATGTACCGCGCGCTACGCGGATGACGCGTGAATATTTGGCGAGTGTGCACAGTGTGGATCGGAATGTGGGTCGATTGTTGGCCCTGTTGGATGCGCGTGGCTTGAGTGAGAATACGATAGTGGTGTTTACGTCGGACCATGGTTTTAATATGGCGCATCATGGGATTTGGCATAAAGGGAATGGGCGTTGGTTGCTGAAAGATTTCCAGGGACGGCGTCCGAATATGTGGGATACATCCTTGCGTGCTCCAGCGATTATACGCTGGCCAAAGGGCATTGAAGCGGGCTCGACGGTTTCGAATACGACGACGTGTATGGATTGGTTTCCCTCGCTGTTGTCGATGGCGGGTTTGGACACGCCGGAGGGGGCGGTGTTGCGTGGGCAGGATTTTGCGCCTTTGTTAAAGGGGGAGAAGGTGACTTGGCGAGAGACCTTGTTGGCGCAGATGGATCAGGAGGATGGGGCGAATTTACGATCCTGGCGCACACCGCATTGGAAGTTGGTGGTGGACTTGAATCATCCCGAGAACACAGAATTGTATGATTTGATGAATGATCCGGGGGAGTTGAACAACCTGCGGGATTCGAGGAAGCGGGGCTATCGGAAAAAACGGTTTCTGTTGAGGTTGCAGCTGGAGAGTGCGATGTTGGCGGTGGGGGATGTGGGGGAGTAATTTAAAGCACGAATATACACGAATGAATTTAGGGTGAATTATGATTGAATGGACAGGGTTACATGGGGAAAGGTTTTTGTTTTCGATTGAGGAGTATTCATCTCCTGAAATTCTGGATGGGTACAATGCGAATCGAGTACGTTGTCGTGTAGAGATTGAAAACTCGGATGGGCCGCATGAGTATTTGGCCGGTGCAATCATCATGTGGGAAATCGAGTGGTTCTCGCGTTGGTTGGCATGGGTGGTAAAAGGGGAGGCGAAAAGCGATCGCTTTGATACTTTGGAAGGGGAATTACGTTTTTATTATCTTGAACGGAATCAAGATATGCATCATTTCTCATTGGTATTGCATTATGTTGGGGATGAAGTGATTTCTAATGTGGTGAATCTGGTGGTTTCGGATGCTGAAATTGAGAAGACATTAGTGTATCTAAAACAGAAGGAATTGGAATTTCCACTGAGGGGATTTGAAGGTGAACAGGTCGTCGATTATTTAGGGCCTAAAAAGCGTGGTGAGGAAATGAAATATGTCGAGCCTATTCTCGAAAAGCCTAGAGGTCCATATCATGATTTTTGGTTGTTTGAAATTGAGGAGAGAGATTTCTCTTCTTTTAAAGGATATGGAGACTTAGTGGGTAGGAAAGATGCGCCGTTGCGGGTGCCGGATGACTTGATGTATTACTTTGACGACTGGTTCAGGTGGATGTATCCGCATAATCCGGCGAATAAATCGGAGCCTGTGTTGACGGGATTTAATACGTATGGTCCGACGGTGTTTAAGCAGGAGCATGGCGCGTTGTTGAGGGTGATTTGTAAGCAGTTTCGGGATTTGTATATGGCTGGGCCTGAAGAGATTATATTAACTGGGAGTTGGATGCATGAGATTGATGCTGATGGGGATGAGTCTGAGGGGCATTATGCTAAGTTGAAGGTGGAGCGGGAGTGGTTGGTGGGGATGTTTTCGGTTTTGGCGGAGTTTGCGGTGAAGGTTGAGCGGGGGACGCATGTGTTGTTGCATTTGGGGGTGTAGTCAATCTATTGTGAGGTTATTATGTACTCTGAACGTGATTACCAAAAGTTGTTGCCGCAAGTTATCGAGAAACTGTATGAAGACTCGAACTATAGGGAATTGGTAGTAAAATTATTGAATCGATACCGTTCGCCGGAAAGTGATCGCGTCAAACTGGGGATTATACGCGTTGCCCAGGGGAGTATTTCTGAATTAAAACAGCTTGTCAACTTAGCTAAGCAGGATTATCGGGATCTTCTTTGTGCTGCAGAATATCCCTTGACTGCCAGTCGATATTCGCTCAGTAAGAAGGACCCAGAACAGTATCGAGCACTTAAATTAAAGGAGGTGCAAGAGTATGATGATTGGTTGAAGGAAATATTGAATACTTTTTGAGTGGGGATAGTGTGTTGAAGAAATTCAACCCGCTTCGGGGTTGGGGTTATGAGAGGAGATTGAACCGGAGGCTACAGTCCCCTGCTATTACTGGGGGGACCCCTTCGGGGTCGGGGATTAGGTCAAATGATGTTTCCCGCGGAGGGGCACTGGGTGAGAGGGATGTTTTTTGTAGGTGAGCCCATCCGCGGGGTGGAGTGCGCCGGCGGCTACGCCACATAGCCGCCGACGACTTTAGGTTTTACGCGGCTTCGTTGAGTTGGCTGTGGAAGACGAGGTCGTCGCCGTCTGTGTCGACGAGGACTTGGGTGTCTTCGTGCACGCTGCCTTCGATGAGGTTGCGGGCGAGCGGGTCGAGTACGAGCCGTTGGATAACGCGTTTCAAGGGTCGTGCTCCATAGACGGGGTCGTAGCCTCGTTCGGCGATGCGGTCGAGGGCAGCGTCGGTCAGTTGAAGCGCGATTCGTTTTTGGGCCAGGCGAGTTCCGAGTTGTTCGATTTGGATACGGGCGATTTCGCGAATCTGCTCGCGTTCGAGCGGATGGAAGATGACGGTATCGTCGACGCGGTTAAGGAACTCGGGCCGGAAATGTCGTTTGAGTGCTTCGTTAATGTATTCCTCCTTGGTGGTGTCGCTGACTTCGTCGGCGAAGATTTCGGAGCCGATGTTTGAGGTCATGATGACGATGGCATTTTTAAAGTCTACGGTACGGCCTTGGCCGTCGGTGAGCCGTCCGTCGTCGAGCAGTTGCAGGAGGACGTTGAAGACGTCCGGGTGCGCTTTCTCGATTTCGTCGAGTAGGATGACGCTGTAGGGGCGGCGGCGTACGACTTCGGTGAGTTGTCCACCTTCTTCGTAGCCAACGTATCCCGGAGGCGCGCCGATGAGGCGTGCGACCGCGTGTTTTTCCATGTATTCGGACATGTCGATACGGACCATGGCCTTTTCATCGTCGAATAAGTGTTCGGCGAGTGAACGGGCGAGTTCGGTTTTCCCGACCCCGGTTGGGCCGAGGAAGAGGAATGAACCGATGGGTTGATTCGGATCTTTGAGTCCAGCTCGGGCGCGGCGTACGGCGTCGGATACGGCGATGACGCCTTGTTCTTGACCGACAACGCGTTGCTTGAGTTCGGATTCCATGTCGAGCAAGCGTTCTTGTTCGCCTTCCATCATTTTATCGACGGGGATGCCGGTCCAGGACGAGACGACTTTGGCGATGTCTTCCTCAGTGACTTCTTCGCGGATGAAGCTGCCTTGTTCCTGTACTTTGGCTAAGCGATCTTGTTGCGCTTGCAGATCTTGTTGTAATTGGTTGAGTTGGCCGTAGCGAATTTCGGCGACTTTGTCGAGGTCTCCGGCACGTTCGGCGATTTCTTCTTGGCGCTTAGCTTCTTCGATGGCTTCGTTGATGGTGCGCAGTTCTTGCACGACTTCTTTCTCTGCTTGCCACTGTGACTTTTTCGCGCTGAGTTCTTCTCGAATCTCGGCTTGTTCACGTTCGATGCCTTCGCGCACTTCTTCTACCGCTTTGCCTTTCTCCTTTTTGAGGGCTAGGTGTTCGATTTCGAGTTGTTGTAAGCGACGTTCCATGACGTCGATTTCGTAGGGCATGGATTCGA
>CALLLL010000152.1 GCA_938082445.1 uncultured bacterium | reverse complement strand
GCCCGACGATAATGGCTTTCTCTCGCTTTTCGTGAGCAATAACCGTTTTGATATCCTCCACCAATACCGACATATGATACTGACTTTGTTCTTTGGGTTTGTCGCTTTTGTTATACCCACGTGTATCAACTGCTACAACGCGAAAGTCATTGGATAATGACTTTAACTGGTTGCGCCATGAATACCAGAAATCTGGAAACCCATGAATGAACACAATTAAATCACCTTGACCTTTGGCAACATAATGAATCTTCGTACCATTATTATCAGCAAATTCATCATTCAGGCTTTTGTCCAGATCATTGGGGACAGCCCATGTAGATAATCCCAGTAATAACAAGGGGATAAACATAAAGTATTTCATTTAGATACTTTCCTTATGTCGGGATAAAAAGGTAGAATACATTAAGTGATTGTTAAAGTCTACAGCAGAGAGATGAGCACACAGTGAGTTCGACTGAAGTCCCGATAGAAAAACTACCCAAAGCCTTGGCTGTGGTTGTACCTGCTTTTAATGCGGGGTCGCTGGTTGCTGAAGTGATTAAGCGACTTGAGCCCTATGTGCACACCATTTGTTTGGTCGATGATGGAAGTACAGATAATTGTGTTGAAGGCCTTGAATCTACCGTTACGCAAATTTTAACCCTCCCAGAAAATAACGGCAAGGGCTATGCATTGCTTAAAGGCTATGCTCAGTTACTTGAGGATGAAGCCATCACATGTATCGCGGTATTGGATGCTGATGGTCAGCATGATGAGAAAGAACTTCCGCGATTATATGAGACCTTTCTCGAAGAAAAGGCTGATTTTCTCATTGGTGCCCGTGATTTTGATACGGGGTATGTCCCTTTACGCAGTCGAATTGGCAATAAAACAACGAAGGTGATTTCAGGACTATTGTTGGGTCGTCACTTGCCCGATACTCAATCAGGCTACCGACTTATCTCCAGAAATTATTTGGAGAAGGAGTTGGATAATATTCCTGGTGGACGTTATGAGACTGAGATGCACATGATCGCTATTGCTATTCGAGGAGAGTACACTCTGGCATCTTCGCCCATACGCACCATTTACGAAACAGGTAATCACTCTTCACATTTCAATGTCACACGTGATTCATTCTTGATTTACCGGAAATTATTTGGCTTGTGGATAAGTCGTTTCTTGGGTAAATGATAACGCTACATGTGACGGCGCGTACCATACCATTGACTTCCATTGTGATCAAGGTGTAACACCGGCGCTCCACTTAAGCGATGTTCCTGACCGATTTCTTGTTTCATCTTAATTCCAAATTCCATATCCGCTGTTTCAAAATGTTCCAGTTCAATATAGGGATGTTTCTCCAAGAGTTCCGCTTTAAAACACTGACAAAACCCTACTGGGATCCCCTGAGTTTCACGATGACGGAATTCTCCGCTGTCTTCAATTAGATTGACCCAATCGTCCCAAGGACGAATATCGCCCAGCAATACCTTTGCGGTCGTTTCGGGCGTGAGTAAGCGACGACCATCCGGTGCAATAAATTGTTCTTCATCCGAAACTGCCTCAATGCGGGCGAAATAATCAGGCGGCAATAATATGTCCGAGTCCAGCAACATGATCCATTCGCCTTTAGCCAGTTTAAACGATTCGTTAATCATCAAACCTTTGGAATTTCGTTGTTTTTCTGCATAGGTTGAGCGCACAATATTTAAGTGTGGATACGTTAAATTGATGGTATCGATGAGATCATCGGTAGCGTCCAAGCCGGGCACATAGGCGACAATAATTTCCAATTGAGATAAATCAATGTTCTGTTGATGAGCGATGTTTTGTAGAACCGCTTGGAGGCGTCTAGAAAACATTGTACTCACAATAATAATTGAATATTTATTAATTTTTTCCTCGATAATTTTCGATGGTTCACCCTGCCAAATTCGCAAGCCTTGTGTGAGAAGACAATCATCAATATTCCAAAAAGAAAGTCGTGGTTGTAATCGATCACTTAGTCGAGTCGGTAAGTGATGTAGTCCATCAAATCGGGTAGGGGGGACAGGTGTACCATCACGCAATAATAAATACTCACCTTTTGCTGAAATGTGAATCGTTAATGTATGTCTGTACGCCTCCATCGGGCACACTATTTTGATATGTTTTCCAAATGAGAATCCTATGAAATCGGCAATCCCCGCACCAACTTCGACTTCGATGGTTAACGGTAATGAAAATTCGCCTAAGGGGGTACTGCGTTTTTCGCAATTGCTCACCGACCACCATTTGACGCCGCCTTCCATAGACTCCGAAAATGAATCCTCATCGGAATAGTCATCTGAACTAAGCAAATGTGTAGGGGAGACTTGGGAGAGTATTCGGTGAGCTTCACTAACGAGTTCACTATCTGGGGACTGTTGAGCAATGCGAGCTACATCATCGTCATCGAAGTATCGGTAAGCCTTTTTCCGAAACTGCATGGGAGCTACAATTGGCTCTCCTTGAATCGCTTTGGCATTAAATGAAGGTAGAGTAGTTGTATGCTTATCACAGATACGTGCTAAGGAGCATGCTGAACAATCCGCAGGGGTGGGTTGAATCTCAGTCTTTTTTAAATCATCCAATACCAAATCATAATGCGATGGACGGCGTTCACGCGGTACACTTCCTGCAATGTTGAGATGTTCAGTCAAGCGTCGTATAAAGCGATTGATGACATATCGGTAGCTACGTTTTAGGACGAAGGGTAATAAGATCTCATCGACAGGCGTTTTATGTAAAGTGTGTCGCTTTAATACCATTCGGATAATTTTTGAGCCTATGAATATCCGATGGTTATAAATCGATTTTGCCAAAGTCTCCGATGTTGGAATATAGGAAAGATGTTCAAGTCGTCGTTGGGCTGAATTTACTATCAATGGCCACAGTGATTTATCCAGAGCACAATAGGGGATATCGTGTATTTCTATATGGATTCCATTTTTTGCTAGCGACTGTATCACGGTTGAAAAATTGTCGAAATTGATCTGCCCTAAGGTGAAAGCGGAAAAAGGATCTGTCGTGGCAAAAGAGATCGAGCGAATGCATTGTAAATGTTTCTCAACTAATTTGACCAATCCATCAATAGGGCAATCTA
>CALLLL010000151.1 GCA_938082445.1 uncultured bacterium | reverse complement strand
ACACATCGGAATGTGTGGGGATTTGAATGGCGATTTTGTAAAGGGTTTATTCGGTTTCGAACAATGGCGTTGAGAGATACCGCTCTCCAGAATCAGGCAGAATTACTACAATCGTTTTACCGGCATATTCAGATTGGGCAGCGAGGCGTAAAGCTACCGTTACAGCCGCGCCACTACTGATTCCACTAATAAGGCCTTCTTCTTTAGCCAATCGACGGGCCATTTCAAAGGATTCTTCATTCGTAACTTGCTCAATTTTATCCACAATATCCAAATCCAGATTGTCTGGTATAAAGCCAGCGCCAATCCCTTGGATTTTGTGTGGCCCTGGGGAACCACCGGATAATACCGGTGAATCAACCGGTTCAACAGCGACAGACTCAATACTTTTTCCGGCATGATTTTTAATATAGCGACTGGTTCCAGTAATGGTGCCGCCCGTACCGACTCCAGAGACCAATACATCTATTTCGCCATCAGTATCGTTCCAGATTTCGGGGCCAGTAGTGCTTTCGTGAATAGCGGGGTTTGCAGGATTTTTAAATTGTTGCGGCAAGAAATATTCGGGGTCTTCAGCTGCAATACGTTCCGCTTCTGCTATAGCGCCACCCATACCTTTTTCGCCAGGAGTTAACACAAGTTTTGCACCAAAGGCCTTGAGCATATTGCGTCGTTCGATACTCATAGTTTCAGGCATGGTTAAAGTAAGATCATACCCTCGGGCAGCCGATACGAAGGCCAAAGCAATTCCGGTGTTTCCAGAAGTAGGCTCAACAATTTTACTGCCTGGACTTAAGATACCGCGCTCTTCAGCATCCCAAATTAATGCGGCCCCAAGGCGACATTTAACTGAATAGGCTGGATTACGCCCTTCGACTTTGGCATATACCTTGGCGCCGAGTCCGGCAGCCAATTTATGTAAATTGACCAAAGGGGTATTCCCGATACTCTTAGAACTGTCTTCGTAAACTCGCATTGGTTAAATCCTTTCATTTGGGCTCAAAAAAATGTATATACGATCACTTGGGCTCAAAAAAATGTATATACGATCACTGTGAGTACATCTACAGAAATGCAATCAAGTCCAAGTAGCGTAGCATGTATAAACTGAGGTGTCAATTCACAAAAAATTCGACTTACTGGCTTGAATAACACTAAACGGTGCGCTAGTATCATGAGCGGATATAGCTATAAAGAAAGGTATATATGCCCTCTACTGAAAAACCACCCATTTCGCGCTGGCAACTATGGATTGCAGCCTTGCTGCCAATTCTATGCTTAACCCCATTTATTGATAAAGCATTCCATATTGATGGTCCTGTATATATTTATATCGCACAACACCTGCAATCCCATCCAATAAACTTTTATGGATTCGAGATGAACTGGGGGAGTTGGCCATCGTGGGTATTTTCATTCAATAAAAATCCGCCCGGTTTATCCTATTTCTTAGCCATAATGGCCTTCGGCTTGGGGTGGAGTGAGATTGCACTACATAGTGCGCAACTTATCCCAACAGTTATTGCCAGTATTGGCCTGTTTAAATTAGGAATGCGATTTTGTAAACAGCCTCTATTGGTATGTTTTGTGGCAGTATTGACCCCTTCTTTTCTGGTGTCGACATCGGTCATTATGTGTGAGCCATTGATGATCATGTTTTATATATGGGCATTAGTATTTTGGTTAAAGGGCTTGGATGATAAATCCGACAAACATCTATTATTGGCAGGAGTGTGTATTGGTTGTAGTGCATTAACGAAGTACGTTGGAGTTACGACTATTCCATTATTAATGGCATACACCATGATGTATGAACGCAAATGGGTTTCGCGTCCTTTTGCATTTTTCTTAATCCCAATTATTATGTTGGTGGTGTATGACACAATCGGTCGAATTCAATATGATTACAGTTTGCTAAAAGGAATTGTGTTCTATGAAGCACCCGCAAATGAGATGCCCTTCATGCAATCCCTGGGGACTAAACTGATTCATGGCTTGAGTTTCACTGGGGGTAGTTATATTACGGCGCTATTTTTTATGCCATTACTTCATCGGTGGCGCATGATGGGAAGTATGGCATTGGTCTTCGTATTGGCCATACTTATTGGGGTATTTTCCGCTTCCATTATTCGAGAAGATTTAGCCTATCAAGAAGGCATTATTCAATGGGGATTCATTTTGCAATTGGCCCTTTTTGTCACAGCAGGTGTGTATGTTTTTGCGCTTGCTGTTGAAGACTTCACGCGATCGCGTGATGCAGACTCATTATTGCTGTTGCTCTTAGTCATAGGAATATTCGTCTTTGCGTGTGTTCTTAATTGGACCATTAATGCACGCAGTTTGTTTCCTATGGTTATTGCTGTGGCCATCTTAGTTGTACGAAAACTGGATACCCAAGTGTTGGACTCGAAAATGGTGGTTAAGCGGTCTGCCTTGCCTCTGCTACTCGGAGCTTTTGTGTCGTTATCGGTTGGTTATGCAGACTATACATATGCTGGAACAGCACGCGATATGGCTCAACGAGTTCATGCCGAAGAGCGAGCTCCGGAACATGAGGTGTGGTTTCAAGGGCATTGGGGCTTTCAATATTATATGGAGCAAGGCGGCGCTACACACATGAATTGGTTAATTGCACGCGGCTTGGATGTTCCTAAACCTAAAACAGGGGATACCATTGTATGGTGGGTAGCCCAATACGACAAGCCATTCCCCACCTATATAACCATGGCCGACATTGAAGAGGTGGAGATTCCTGCCGCCAGCTGGGTGTCCATCATGGGGAAAAGTGTAGGTGCAGGTTTTTACTGGAGCAACCAAGGGCCTTTGCCATATCGATTTGGTGAAGCAAAGCCTCAACTGTTTAAAATTTTCACGGTTGGTGAAAATCCATATGAACAACTTGAAGCGCACTTGGAAAAAGTAAAACCCACACAACCTCCACGAGCAGTAGCTGTAGAGTAATTTGTTAACTACTCTTTTACCACTGGCGCCTTTTCTTCTTCACTCGTGATGCCAGGGGGAAGTTCCATGATTTTGATGTTGCGGAAATGAATCTCGGCGCCCTCAGACTCAAGACATAAATACCCTTTTTTAACAGAAGACTTTCGCATGCCGTTCACGAATTTTCCGTTGATTGATAATTTGATGGTGCCATCGACACAGACAACGTCATAGGTGTTCCATTCGCCTTTTCCTTTACACCGAAGTTCGATAGATTGGCTACGCGTACCGCGAGGGTTATCCGGAACAGCTGTTAAGCCGTTAGCTCCAAAAAGTTCGCCCGAAATATAGCCGATGGGGGCAGGGTTCCCCTTTTTATCTCTGTGCTGATTAGGCCAATCAAGTTCAAGCATTTGAACCTCCATGCCTTTTGGGAGCCGTCGACCTTCTGGAACAGAACCTTCACTCCAAGCAAACACCCCAGAATTACCGCCTGCTTCCATATGCCGCCATTCAATGTGCAACAGAAAGTTTTCATATTGTTTGTTACTGCGCATCACGCCAATGGGTAAGCCCTTACACTTGAGGAGTCCATCTTCAACATACCAAGTCTCTGGACTGGTATTTACATCGGTCCATCCCGTTAAATCTTTCCCATTAAAAAGCGACTCCCATTTCGGAATATCCTGAGAATATGCACTTGTGAAACTAAAAACGGTTAATAGGATTGTGCAAATGAGCGATTTCATGGGAGTTCCTTTATTGTTTCATCAACCAAACTTCAGCCACCATACAACCGCGGCCATCAACGAGATTCCATTCAATATCGAGTGTACCATCTTGTGTAGCCAATTTGGGAATGTCATATTCGACTGGCCAGATGGGATTGGGTTGGGGGATAGGACCATGTATGCCAATGGTGTCATCAACAGTAAGGGTCATCGTGGGACGGTATCGCCCAGCATAGGTAACCTTAAGCCGATAACTGGCCCGCTTATCGAGATTTTCATATCGTAACTTAAGGGGTGTTCCATAATGTGTGGCCATCTGCGATTGCCAAGACAAACGCAACTCTTGACGGGAAGAAAATGCTTTACGCCCCTGAGCTTTTTCCTCCGCTGTGATGGTGTTGTTCCCCTCAAAAGCGATCTCAGCTTTCGCGATGGTTTCCGGGTCAGCCTTATAGTAAGGAAAGGCTACACGGGGCGAATGTGATCCAGAAGGGTCGTTTTCCCATGAGTCTTGATACACAACATGTGAATTGCCATTTATGGCACCCAAGTTGTCATAAAAACCACCGGGCCCCGGATCGGTCCAATGCAAAATTTCATCAATCGCAGTGAGTTGATCCGCTTCCGATTTCATAGCAAGAATTGCCTTGAAGCGTTGCTCAAGCCAAGGACGATCATTCAGTGATTGATCCAACCAATCAAGCATCGCTCCTCGTTCAGGATTTCGAGCCAAATAAGGTTCCAATATACTAAATTGATATCCTATACTTTTGTGTAATTGTTTGCCAAGTGTCTCAAGGGAAGTTCTTAATTCCATATTGGCAGATTGATTTGCCTGAGCAAGAGCGGTGTGTGCTTGGGTTAGGGCTTCTTGCACACCCAGTGTTTGTGCTTGAGCAAGTATGGCATGCGCTTCTTCCTGATAATTACCTTGAGCAAGTGCCTCTGATTTCACATGAGCATCAAAACGGGCACGGAATAAATACATTTGCATTCGCCAATTCGTTTCATAATCACTGCAACGGCGTGCTATGTCTTCCCATAATGCAAGCGTCTTCGGGATGGTTTCATTCTCCACGATAGCCCCTTGCCAGTTTTTTTCTAACATAGAAAGACCTTTAGCCACATCACCCGATAACTCTTCCCCCCACCAAAGCTTTCCATATTCGTTGAGTATGACATCAATTTCAGTGTCGCGATCCCAGCCCAGTACCGACCATAAGACCTTATTAAAATCATCATGAATACCATCGGAGTATGTAGCGAAGCCCTTAGAGAATCCACGATAGCGTTTATAAATGTGCTGATGCATTTCGGGTAAAGGCATAATCGGTTCACGACCTACGGTATGGGCAAAAATAGGATCCCAATTCGGGATAGGGTATTGGCATCGAACTGTATGATTAATGTCCGGGTAACGACGAATCGGATAACGCTCAGGAGTGCGTTCACGAAGCTGCTCCCAGCTCATCTTTGTCCAAGGTCCGTAGACCACGCCATGTAGCCAGTCTGATTCTTCAGAAGCCAGGTAATCGAAAAAATAATTATTCTCTTGGATTGTAAATGTTTGATTGGATACCCACATTTTTGCATTGGGGTGATACTCGTGCAAGACAGCTGCGAGTTGTTTTAGAAAGGGCATCAGCGCTTCAGCGGGTGCATCCCCATCGTCTCCGCCAGGCACGAAAAAATGGTCGATACTGGGATAGGCTTGAAACAATGCGCGACGTTTTTCGAGAGCAATGTTAATCCCCTCAGGCGTGGTTACATCTTCATTAGGATTGTCCATTACGGCCGACCAGAGCCACACATCCAGTCCATAATTTTTTAGTATCTGTGCGATCTTAACATTCATACTTCGGATGGGTTCTTGCATAACTGGACCATCCTTGTGCATGGGATCCAGGCTGGGGATCAATTCTATACCGTTTGTGCCAAATAAAATAAGGTCACGAATATAGTCCTCGAACATATCAATCGTCCAAGCGTCGTAGGTATTCGCCGTATTTCGATAGCCCAATTGGTGTGCACGGATTTCTATTTCAGGGCGACCAAAGACTGCATCGGGTTGATCTAAAGTTATGCGTCCAGGGGTATAAGTTAAATTCCGAATCAAATGGCCTGCAGAATACATCATACCGCGATTGTCTCGACCCACCAACATCACCGCATCCCGAATAACTTTCAATCCAAAGCTGTCAGCCCGCGCAGGCACCACTACACTGCGCTGTGCATCAATTTGGTCAACAGTGCCAATCACGATACGTGCGCCACCCGATGGTGTAGAGTCGGCAATAGTTAAGGTCACCCCGGAACGTTCGGCAATTTCTTCTTGTAAAAATACAGCCGCTTGGTGCGTAATCCCTTCATTCGGCACCGGGATTATGGTGGCCTGACTAAGATCAAGTACTGCGTAAGAAGAAAAACTGATTGAAAGAATGAAACCTATTGCAATCGTGCAAAAACGCATAAAAGAACCTTTGCTTAGTTAAAATGTAAAATAAAAATTAGCCACCATCCACTTGGCTTGCTGGAATAACGCAGCGAAATCCAACAGTGGTTAATTGGGTTTCTGGAAATAACCCCTTGCGATATGTCGTGGTGAGCTCATTGAGTCCAGAGCGCCATGAACCACCACGTACCACCCGACGGGGATCGGAACTTTGTGCAGGTGAAGGGGCGTTAGCACGATACGGTGCGTAGCTGTCCAACGTCCACTCGTAAACATTTCCAGCCATGTCATGCACGCCTTCGGGGGTTGCTCCAGTGTCATGCATATTTACAATAGAGGGCATCGATAAATAATCACCATAATTGCAACGTGTGGGATCAGGATCTAAATTACCCCAAGGATATTTTCGATTTTCTTTACCGCGTGCTGCGCACTCCCATTGGACTTCAGTGGGGAGTTGTTTTCCTGCCCATTTGGCATAGGCCAAGGCTTCGGCAAAGGAGATGCCTGTAATAGGTTGGCGTGGGCCATTGAGTTCCGAGTCGTCCCAAAATTTAGGCCGTTCATACCCTGAATCTTCAATGAACTGAGAGTACTCGCCAAACGTAACTGGATACTTATCCATGTAGAATGCTTCAGTATGCGCTTCATGTTCGGGGGCTTCTTCGCGAACTTCAGCATTGCCCATAATGAAACTTCCGCCTTCAATAAACACCATCTCTTGTGTGTCCACAACCTTACCCGACTTTGTGGTTACACTGGCGACATCGACGTTTTTATATGAATCAGTATAAGCAGTGTCCAGTTCCTGATAAAACTCTGTTGCCGATTGATAACGTCGTTCTTTTTCTTCCATCATAGCTTTGTTGATAATGGCTGCGATGGATGGGGCGACATCACTGCGAACATCCAATACATTAACGGGTTCATCCACCGGCGTACGCAGGGTCAACACTTCCATTAATAATTGACCGACTGTGAAAAGATCTGACCGCATGTCGATACTTTGGTGACGCTTTTGTTCTGGGGAAGCATAGGCCAGAGTCCCAATAACTTTTCTTTTTTTACCATCAGAGGCCGTTTGCACTGAATTGGGAATGGGGTCATCTTCCACAGCAAGGGCCAGACCAAAGTCGAGCACCTTTACGCGCTCACCGGGTAAGAGCATCACATTTTCCGGTTTTAAGTCCCGGTGAATTACCATGGTGTGAGCGTTTTCCAGTGCAGATAATATTTGAAGAATGATGCGAATACCCAATCGTACATCCAAGTGCTTTTTCTGCATGCGTAATTTGCGTAGGTACTCGCGAAGAGAAACGCCCTTGAGCAATTCCATAGATAAATAGAGCAGCCCCTCAGTTGTTGTGCTTACATCGTGTACCGAAACAATATTTTCATGACGTAAGCGGCGAGCAATTTGGGCTTCTTTAATAAATAACTGTTGGCCCCGTTGGGTTTTAAGGGCCTTGGGATTCATGAATTTGAGCGCGACTTCTTCATCGATCAATTTGTCATGGGCTTTGAACACTTCACCCATACCACCTTTACCTATGGAGCCTTCAATCACATAGCGATCATTGATGATATCGCCTACTCCATAAGACACTTCCGTGGGTTTGGCATCGGGTTCTGGCACAACCAGCGTGGAACCACACCCAAAACAGGTGCCAGAGCGTCCAGCAACTGTTGGGGGAACTTTTATACTTAAACCGCAATTGGAGCAGAGAACTTGGATCATTCGAGTGTTGGGCCTTCTGTCTTCATCAAAACTGTCGAATAAACACTATAGCAATATAGTGTTTAATATTACTACTTTTAGGGCGATGGAATTTTGAAAGACTGTCAAAAATTCAGACATTTAAGGCGTATCTATTACTCTTCTGAGCGAGTTGAATCATGGCGGCGAGCAATGAAGACAGCCAAGCTGCCTAGTGCAGTGAGTCCCATGCCAACAACGAAAGATAGCCAGGCTTCCTTCATTGGGGCTGTGGCCAAAACAGCGAGGGACAAAATAATTCCCAGGGCCAAGCATGTAGACCCCACTAGGCGAATGGCAAATATAACTTCTTGACTGGAATTGGTTTTGGGTGCAGCCATGGTTTCGCTTAGTCCACTCAGGAAATGATCAACCTTGATGCGCTTTTCCTGGGAGTCTGGGAAGAAAGCACTTCCAAGTAAAAGCCCGAGCGCAGTTGGAATGATTGATATCCAAGTTAGATACTGAACCCCACTCAATTGTGAATAAAAAATATCGGTGAAAGGGACGTTGACTTCAGCCAAACCTTGTTGAATGCTCAAAAAATACGCTCCAACACTACACATTGCACCCAACAAAAACCCTGCAATAGCTCCTGCTTCGGAAGTCCGACGTGTCAGTAAGCCAGCAAGCATCGGCAAAGCGGCTGGGGGGAGAAGGACGGCAAAGAGTTTTGCCATTATTTTTACTAAATCATTGAGGCCTTCTGAGTTGGCAAGCAATAAAGCCAAGAGAAGGGATACGGTTCCCACAAACAGCGTGCTGATACGCGCTATCCGTACCAAGGTTTTATCCGAGGCATTTTTCAAGAAAAGCCGTTTGATGATGTCATTGGTGATGACCGACGATAAAGCATTGTAGTCACTCGAAAGCATAGACATTGTTGCGGAGAACATGGCGGCAATAACTATTCCCATCAATCCAGCTGGTAACAATAATCGGCATAGCGTGGGATAAACTTCATTTAGATTTGCGCCTTCCAGTGCGAACTCAGGCAAAAAGACCCGTGCCGCTACTGCAGGCCAAAAGAGCAGTGGTGGCCCAAGAAATGTCAAAGCAGCCACCAGATAGCCTACCCGTTTCGCATCTTTTTCTGTTCTGGCTGAATAATAGCGTTGTACATAAGGCCATTTCGTGGCATACACCAAAGCTAAAACCACAGAAAAAGACAACAACCAAGCCCAACTATAGGTGTCCGAGGTGGGTTGGAAGAAAGATTCCGGCAATTTTTCCAGAATTGTGGACATGCCCCCAGCTTTGGCTGTAGCCAATGGCGCCAGCACCAATACAGCTAACGCCATCACGATAAACTGAATGAAATCCGTGACCATAACGGCCCATAATCCCCCCAGTAGCGTATAGCCCATAATAATCGTGCCAGAGATGATGATGGCCCACATCATGGCCGATGAGCTCGTTTCAAAGCCAAGACTAACGGTCAGCATTGTTCCGATAACAAAAAGTTTTAAGGCATCATCCAGCACGATCAGGGGAACTCCGTACCAGCTAAAGCCCTGACGAAGAAATTTTCCGTAGCGAGTCTCTAAATACTCTAAAGGACTGGTGGTAGAGGCTTTACGCCATCGTCCAGCCAAGTATTTAGCACTCAACAGGCATCCCGGTATCGAAAACCACCATACAGTTACCGCCACAAAGCCGTGTTTATAAGCAATAGCTGAATAGCTAACGAAAGTGAAGGCACTAAAGGTGGTCATATAGAGCGAAATTCCAGCTAACCACCATGGGACTTGATGTGATCCGCTGAAAAAATCCCCTAAATCATGCATCCGGCTGGCATACAAGATGCCAATTGCCAACATGACGACGAAAAAGCCCGCTAATATGATGTAATCTGTTGAGCTAAGCCCCACGGTTTCGTCTCCAATAGGCAGAAGTTGACTTGAAGTGGATACCTTAGCCCGAATTCAGGCAAAAACGCAAGCTGATGAGCCAATATTATGCGCAAAATGAAGGAGTGCCAATATTTAGGAGATGGCATATAAGTTGCTTGACACTAGGGGCGCTTTTTTTGTATTATGTTGAATTGTCTCACTTGACGTAATGGGTGAGGTGCATCTATAGCAGAATTATAGACACTATTTAAGCCGAGTAGATGTCAAGGATTAAACCCGATCATAATCCTTTAAGTCAGTATTTTCAAGCAACTATTAACCTAATAAGGGGAAGTGTGCATGGCTGTAGCGTATAGTGGCCCAATTAATCGCCCATCACTGGGAACGATTGATGATCCGGTCGAACTCCCAAACCTGATAGCGATTCAAACGGTATCGTATGATGAGTTTTTGCAGTGGAATGTTCCACCAGCAGAACGTAATGCAACGGGGCTTCAGGAAGTCTTTAGTGATGTCTTCCCAATTGAGTCGCCCGATGGCATGACTCGATTGGAATTCGATCACTATTCCTTTACTCCACCCAAATACAGCATTGAAGAATGCCAGATTCGTGGCGTAACTTACTCGGCATCGCTTAAAGCGTTGTTGCGTTTGGTGCGCATGGAATCGACTGGGGACGGAGATGACTCTCGTGAGAAAATGATGGTTGAACAGGAAGTATTCCTGGGTGACTTACCAATCATGACCCCAACCGGTACGTTCATTATTAATGGAGCCGAGCGTGTAGTGGTAAGTCAGCTGCACAAATCACCCGGTGTTTCTTTCGAGACTAAAATCCACCAAAACGGTAAAAAACTACTGTCTGCACGCGTGATTCCATATCGCGGTGCATGGTTAGAGTTTGAATACGACATCAATGATACGCTGTGGTTGACCATTGACCGCCGTTCTCGTATGTTGGCCACAACCTTCCTTAAATGCTTCGATTATATTGAGCGCGAAGACATTCTTGAGCTTTTCTATGAAAACGAAACCGTAAAGCTGGGTCGTTTGAAAGTGAAGATCGGTGGGAAAAATCATGATCCCGAAGAGCTTGTGGATTGCACATTGGCTTCCGACGTTATCGATCAGGAAACCGGTGAAGTGCTTGTTGATGCCTGCGAACAGTTGACTGAACTCAGCATCGAACGTCTCATGGCTTCCAATGTAAAAGAAATCGAAATTATTAAAGAAGATGAAAGCTCAGACTTGTCGTTGGCACACACGTTGCGCCAAGACCTCACAGTCACACAAGAAGATGCTTTCCGCGAAGTGTATGCGCGCATTCGTCCAGGCGACCCTGCTACAGACGCTACCACGCGTACCTTCTTCCAACGCTTGTTCTTCGATCCAAGCCGTTACGACTTTGCACCAGTAGGTCGTTACAAAATCAACCGTAAATTAGGCTTGAGCGTTGATCAAGGCATTAAAACCATCGTAAAAGAAGATATCGTTGCCACACTCCAATACCTTCTGCGTTTACGCAAAGGTGATGGTGTACTTGATGATATCGATCACTTGGGTAACCGTCGTATTCGTGCAGTTGGTGAGTTGCTGTCCAACCAAGTCCGTATCGGTCTTGTTCGTATGGAACGCACCATCCGTGAGCGCATGAATTTCCGCGATGAAGAACAATTGACTCCACAAAGCTTGGTGAACCCTAAGCCTGTGAGTGCTGTAATCAAAGACTTCTTTGGTCGTAGCCAATTGTCCCACTTTATGGACCAAATTAACCCGCTTGCTGAGCTGACGCACAAACGTCGCTTAAGTGCACTTGGGCCAGGTGGTCTGAGTCGTGAGCGCGCCGGTTTCGAAGTACGTGACGTACACCCAACGCACTACGGTCGTATTTGCCCCATTGAAACTCCAGAGGGACCAAACATTGGTCTGATGGCTTCATTGGCTACGTTCTCACACTTAAATCCGTATGGATTTTTGGAAACACCTTACCGCACTGTAAAGAATGGTAAAGTGACCAATGAAACAGAAGAATTATCCGCATATGATGAAGATAACTTCACCATCGCACAGGCCAATGAGCCTTTAGATGGAAAAGGTCGTTTTGAAAATGACCTCGTGTTGTCCCGTCACCAAGGAGATTTCCCTCAAGTATCGCCTACGCAAGTAGACTACATGGATATCTCTCCCAAGCAAATGGTATCTGTGGCTGCTGCCTTGATTCCATTCTTGGAGCACGACGATGCTAACCGTGCGTTGATGGGTTCAAACATGCAACGCCAAGCCGTACCCTTGCTAAAAACGGATTCACCGTTAGTAGGTACTGGCCTTGAGCATGAAGTTGCCAAAAACGCCGGTACTGTAGTTACTGCTGAGCGTGCTGGTGAAGTGGTTTATGTAGACAGTGAATATGTTCGTGTGAAAGTGGACAAAGCTTCTGATAAAGAGCAAAACCCATTCCACACAGAAGAAGATACATACACGCTGAAAAAATTCACGCGTTCAAATCAAAACACGTGCATTAACCAAAGCCCCATCGTTCATCTTGGGGATAAAGTAAATGTAGGTGATATCCTCGCTGACGGTCCTGCGACTGATAACGGCGAATTGGCACTGGGTAAAAACGTATTGGTAGCTTTCCTTGCTTGGGAAGGATACAACTACGAGGATGCTATCCTCCTCAGTGAAGACTTAATTAAAGAAGACGCCTTTACCTCCGTACACGTTAGCGTTTACGACATCGAAGCGCGTGATACTAAATTAGGGCCAGAAGAAATCACTCGTGATATTCCAAATGTGAGTGAAGAATCTTTACGCCACTTAGATGATGACGGAATCGCGAAAATCGGTTCTAAAATCAAACCTGGTGATGTATTGGTCGGTAAAGTAACTCCTAAAGGGGAAACCGAGCTGGCTCCAGAAGAAAAATTGCTGCGTGCAATCTTTGGTGAAAAAGCCGAAGATGTGCGCGATGCTTCCTTAACGGCGTCACCGGGCACCAACGGCGTTGTGGTTGACGTTCGTGTATCCAGTCGTCGTGAAAAAGGCGGCGATGCCGCTTCTAAATCAGCAGTGAACGCTGAAGTCGCAACGGTTAAAGGATTATACGAAGAACGCATAACAGATGTCCGTAAAACATTTGTCGGCTTGGTAAAAGACGACTTGATGGGTATTCGAATTCAAGAAAACGTAGTAGATCATAAGACCGGTGAATTGGCCCTTGAAAAAGGAAAACGCCTCAAAGTCGGTCAGTTGGATAAAGTAGACTACACGGTTCTGGCTCGATTGAGCATTGATAACGATGACATTCAGCGCAAGTTTACTCGTTTGGTCAATATGGCTGCGATGGAAGAAGCTAAGCTGATTGCTCACCGCGATACACAAATCACCAACCTGCGTAAAGGTGACGAATTGCCTCCAGGGGTAATTAAGCACGTGAAAGTATACGTTGCTACCAAACGTCGCATGTCAGTTGGTGATAAGATGGCTGGCCGTCACGGAAATAAAGGAGTGGTTGCACGTATTCTTCCTCGCGAAGATATGCCATTCCTGCCTGACGGGACTCCGGTTCAAATCTTGTTGAACCCACTGGGCGTACCATCGCGTATGAACGTGGGGCAGTTACTCGAAACTCACTTGGGTTGGGCAGCTAAAGCGCTGGGTCTGAAAGTTGTGACTCCAGTATTTAGTGGTGTAACCGAAGATTCATTATACGATTATGTAGACAAGGCAGGCCTACCGCGCTCAGGGAAAATCAAACTGCGCGACGGACGTTCGGGTAAAGAATTGCACCAGGATGTATGTGTAGGTCAAATCTACATGCTGAAACTGAATCACTTGGTGGATGACAAAATTCACGCCCGTGCGATTGGGCCATACTCACTTGTTACGCAACAGCCGCTGGGTGGTAAAGCTCAGTTCGGTGGACAGCGTTTCGGTGAGATGGAGGTGTGGGCATTGCAGGCGTATGGTGCTGCATACACGCTACAAGAATTGCTCACTATCAAGTCTGATGATATTCAAGGCCGTACCAAAGCCTATGAAGCGGTTGTTAAAGGCGATCGTGAAGTAGAAGCCGGTACACCGGAGTCCTTTAATGTGTTGGTTCGTGAGATGCAGAGTTTGTGTCTTGATGTGATTAAGCTCGTTAAAGTTGAGGGGACAGTGGACGTCGATGTAGACGAAGACGCTGATGACGAAGAAGCTACGGAGGAATAGACATTGACTAAGTTTCTACCTACTACTGGCGATCGCTTTGACGCTCTCCAGATTAAAATTGCTTCTCCGGAAGAATTGTTGCGCTGGTCTCATGGTGAAGTTAAGAAGCCAGAGACAATCAACTACCGTACATTTAAGCCAGAAAAAGATGGCTTATTCTGCGAACGTATTTTCGGACCGGTAAAAGACTGGGAATGCGGTTGTGGTAAATACAAAAAAGTAAAACACCGTGGTATCACTTGTGACCGTTGCGGCGTGGAAATTACCGAGAGTAAAGTTCGCCGTGAGCGTATGGGGTGTATCAAACTTGGTGTGCCCGTAACGCATATTTGGTTCTTCAAGACCACCCCAAGTTGCATCGGTAACTTGCTGGACCTTTCTATTCGTTCATTGGAACGTGTAATTTACTTCGAGAATTACTTGGTCATCGATCCCGGTGAAACCACGCTCGAAAAAATGCAGACCTTGACCGAAGATGAATTCCAGGATGCAAAAGGTGAGTTTGGTAAAGATGCCTTTATCGCCAAAATGGGTGCTGAAGCCATTCGCGAATTATTGGACGAAATCGACTTGGAAGAGTTGAGCGTTCAATTGCATGCCGATTTCAAGCAAACCAAATCTATTCAAGGTCGTACCAAAGCCATTAAGCGCCTTAAGGTAGTTGAAGCATTACGCAAATCCGGCAACAATCCTGCATGGATGGTGTTGGACGTTGTGCCCATCTTACCTCCTGATTTGCGCCCATTGGTACCTCTAGAAGGTGGACGTTACGCAACCAGTGACTTGAACGATCTCTATCGTCGTGTTATTAACCGTAACAACCGTCTCAAACGCCTCATTGAACTGCGTGCGCCAGAAGTTATTCTGCGTAACGAAAAACGCATGTTGCAAGAAGCGGTAGATGCACTCTTCGATAACGGTCGTCATGGACGTACCGTGCTTGGTGCCGGTAACCGCCCATTGAAATCCTTGAGTGATATGCTCAAAGGGAAGCAAGGTCGTTTCCGTCAAAACTTGCTCGGTAAACGCGTAGATTATTCTGGTCGTTCCGTAATTGTTGTTGGACCTACTCTTCAACTGCACCAATGCGGTCTGCCAAAGAAAATGGCCCTCGAACTTTTCGAGCCATTCATTATTCATGAATTAAAAGAACGCGGATTGGCGACAACGATTAAAGCCGCTAAACGTGTCATTGCCCAAGGACGTACTGAAGTATGGGACATCCTTGAAGAAGTCATACAAGAACACCCTGTAATGCTCAACCGCGCACCAACACTGCACCGATTGGGAATCCAGGCGTTCCACCCTGTATTGATTGAAGGTAAAGCCATCCGCTTGCACCCGCTTGTATGTAAAGCGTTCAACGCTGACTTCGACGGTGACCAAATGGCTGTACACTTGCCACTGTTGCCAGCGGCACAGTTGGAAGCTCGTTTGCTGATGCTTTCTTCCACCAATATCTTCTCTCCTTCGAATGGTCGTCCTATTGTGACACCTTCACAGGATATCGTTTTAGGATTGGCTTGGATGACCAAGAAACGTCCAAACGTTGAAGGTGAATGGAAACCTGAGTGGTCAGGTGAGAATGGTGAAATTCTTCAACCCGGTCGTGTCTATGCTTCTGAAAGCTCAGTAGTAATGGCGCATGAAATGGGTGAAGTACACATCCACGCACACATTAAAGTACTGAGCGACGGCGAAACAGTTGATACAACAGTGGGCCGCGTATTGTTGGCAGAAAGTTTGCCGGCTGAAGTGCACGTGCAAGATGTAAACATGGAGCTGAACGCCGGTAGTATTGGCGATGTAATTGCTGATGTATACCAACGTCTGGGCCATGCTAAGACCATCGAACTCTTGGATGCCTTGAAAGTGACCGGATTTAAATTCGCGACCGCTTCAGGGGTATCCATTGCAGTGTCTGATATGTTGATTCCTGCAGAAAAAGAAACCTTACTCAATGATGCTCGTGATGAAGTTTCCCGCATTGATGAAATGTATCAAAACGGGTTAATTACTGAAGGTGAGCGTTACAATAAGATTATTGACCAATGGACCACTACTTCTGAAGAAGTGGCCTCAGTGATGTTAAAAACCATCGCTGATAACGAAGACGGGTTTACCGGTATTCACTTGATGTATACCTCCGGTGCTCGTGGTTCTAAAAACCAAATTCGTCAGCTTGCTGCAATGCGTGGTTTGATGGCGAAACCTTCCGGTGACATTATTGAATCACCCATTACGTCAAACTTCCGTGAAGGATTGACAGTGGTTGAATACTTTATTTCCTCACACGGGGCGCGTAAAGGTCTGGCCGATACCGCATTGAAAACAGCGGATGCTGGTTACTTAACTCGTCGTCTGGTCGATGTGTCACAAGATGTGATTGTTGATATTGATGACTGCGGTACGTTGAGCGGCATCACGATGGAAGCCTTGATGGATGGTGCAGATATTATCGCACCACTTGATGAGCGTATTGTTGGTCGTACAGCATTGGATGACATTACGGTACCCGATCTTGAGCATCCAATCGTATGCGCCGATGAAGAGATTGATGAAGCCAAAGCAAAACTCATCGTTGAAAAAGGCATCCCAGCGGTCATTATCCGTTCAGTACTTACATGCCAAGCCCAACGCGGAATTTGTGCGAAATGCTATGGTCGTAACCTCGCTACCGGTAAACTGGTAGAACGCGGTGAGGCAGTAGGTATTATTGCTGCTCAATCCATTGGTGAGCCCGGAACTCAGTTGACCATGCAAACCTTCCACATTGGTGGGGCGGCATCACGTCAAGTGGAATCCAACGAAGTTAAAATGCCAGAAAATGCAACCGTTATATTTAACAATGTACGTACCGCTCAAAACCGTGAAGGTAAAACGGTAGTGGTAAATCGCGCTGGTGAAATTAAGCTTATCAACAAAGACGGCATCGAAGTACAGCGATTCCCGGTACCTGCTGGTTGCGCATTACATGCTGGTGACGGTGATAAGTTGCGTAAAGGGCAAGTGCTGTATGAATGGGATCCTTATAACGTTTCCATCATGGCTGAAAGCTCCGGTACGGTACAATTGGAAGGCATGGTTGAAGGCGTAACTATCCGCATGGATATTAACCCCGATACCGGTCTTGAAGAAGTGGTTGTGACCGAACATAAACAAGACCTTCACCCACAAATTACGGTGATGGGTAAAAATGATGAATTGGCCGGTTACGCTACGGTGCCTGCTCAAACACACGTCATGGTTAAACACGGCGAAAAAGTTAAAGCTGGTGACCTCCTCGCGAAAACACCACGTCAATTTAGTAAGACTAAAGATATTACTGGGGGTCTACCTCGTGTGGCCGAGCTTTTCGAAGCGCGTCAACCTAAAGACCCAGCGATTATCTCTCACATCGACGGTATCGTTGAGATTGGCGGTACAAGCAAAGGTAAGCGCGTAGTGAAAGTGATGCCTCCAGTAGGTAAAGAGCGTGAATACGCGATTCCTCCTGGTAAGCACTTGAACGTTCAAAGTGGCGACCGCGTAACTGCGGGACAGCAACTGACCGACGGTCCAGTAATACCCAAAGACATCTTGGAAGTACAAGGGGAAGATGCCCTGCGTAAATATCTGTTGGATGAAGTACAGCAGGTATACCGTCTCCAAGGGGTACGCACAAACGATAAACACATCGAAGTGATTGTTCGTCAAATGCTTCGTAAAGTAAAAATTAAAGATGACCCAGGCGATACACCGTTCCTTGCGCATCAGGAAGTGGATAAAATCCAATTCCAGCAAGAAAACATGAAAACCCTGGAAAAAGGTGGACGTCCAGCCGAAGCGCAACCGATTCTGCAAGGGATCACTAAATCCGCGTTGAGTACGGAAAGCTTCATCGCAGCAGCTTCATTCCAGCAAACTACACGTGTGCTGACCGAAGCGGCGTTATCCGGCAAGAAAGATTACCTTACAGGCCTGAAAGAGAACGTGATTATTGGTCACTTGGTACCAGCCGGTACCGGATCTGACTTATACCAAGATACTTTGGTGACCATTAAGTCCGACCCGCTTGAAGACTACGCTGATGACCTCGAAATTGGTTCGGACCAAGACGAAGAAGTCTTAGCCGAAGTAGGCGAGGACGCAAGCGAAGCCTAAGGTATGCAGTAAACACCTATCAAGCCGGTAATGACCTTTATGTTCGTTACCGGCTTTTTTTGTACGCATAGTAAGTTGTGATAGTGCCAGAACAGGGCACAAAGGAGAATAACGATGAATATTTGCATGGCAGGTGCTCTTGGGCGCATGGGAAGACGTATTTTAGAACTGGCCGCAGCCAATCCTGAAATTGGGATTGCTGGAGCATTTGATAAGCCCGAATGTGCAGGTGAATCCATTTCAGTTGGCCATGAAAGTGGAAATCCCGTGGAAGTTCCCTTGAGTGTAACTGCGACCGAAGCCATGAGTGAAGCCGATGTTATTATAGACTTTACCTTAGCCCACGTATGCATGGACAACGTGCGTTCAGCTGCAAGCAGTGGTACAGCCGTTGTGCTTGGTACTACAGGCCTCTCCGATCACGATAAAAAAGAACTTGAAGTGCTCGCACACAATATCCCCATCGTTTTTGCTCCAAATTTCAGCGTCGGCGTAAACTTGCTGTTTAAGCTTGCTGCTGAAGCTGCTGGGGTTTTAGGGCTCGATTACAATGTAGAGATTGTCGAAACCCATCACAATAAAAAACAAGACAGCCCAAGCGGTACTGCGGAGCGTCTGGGTGAGTGTGTTGCCGATGCGCTAGAACTTTCCTATGCCGATGACACCAAACACGGTCGAGAAGGTATGGTTGGCGAACGCCCTGTTCGTGAAATTGGAATGCACGCATTACGCGGCGGTGATGTCGCTGGTGATCATACTGTCTCTTTCATCGGGCAAGGTGAACGTGTCGAGTTGACCCACAAAGCACATAATCGCGACAACTTTGCCCGTGGAGCGCTTATTGCAGCGCAGTTTGCTACCAAAGCAGCACCCGGCATGTACGATATGCAAGATGTTCTTGGTCTTAACTAAAATCGTATATCCATTCAATCTAGTTTGAGCAAATTCAGTAGAAATTTTTTACAAAAGATGCGCATAAGGTGTCGTACTCTAAATGCTCAAGTGCATTCATTCACTTTCTATTGATTGGATTTGGGTCATAACTGTATAATTGACTGATACTTACAGGAGATTTTCATGATTCGGGCAGGTTTGGTAGGCGCAACAGGGTATGGCGGTCGGGAATTGCTTCGACTTCTCATTAATCATAGCAAGGCGGAGCTAGTTATGGCCTCGTCTACATCTGCTGTGGGCCAATCTGTAGCCGATGTATTGCCTGCATTTAAAGGGCTTACCGATGTTGTGTTTGTTGAATTCGATGCACAAGTGATGGCGGACGCATGCGATGTTGTATTTATAGGAGTTCCAGGAACTAAATCCATGGATACCGGAGCAGCACTGCGCAATGCAGGTGTAAAAGTCATTGATATGGGGCCAGATTTTCGATTACGTAACCTCGAGGATTTCAAAACCTATTACAAAACCGACCATACCCAAGCTGAGTCTGTCCAAGAACGGGTATATGGTATGGTGCCCGCCTATCGGGAAGCTATCAAGTCAGCTGAATTAATTGCAGTACCCGGCTGCTACCCACTAAGTGTTTTGACTCCTCTTAAGCCTCTAGTGCCAGCCGTAAAACCTGAAATTCCTATCATCATTGATGCCATTTCAGGAATTTCTGGTGCAGGCCGCTCAATTGCACAAATTTTCCATTTCCCCGAAATGAATGAAAATGTACGAGCCTATAAATTAGGGGTACATCAACATACCCCTGAAATGGAACAAGAAATAGAACATGCTGCTCAGGTGCAGTTTACGCCGCATATCGGACCCTACACGCGTGGTATTTTATCAACCATTACAATACGGCCCACAGTGGATGTTGATCTAGACAACGTTTTTAGTGTCTATGATAACGAACCATTTGTACGCGTTTTAGGGGAAGGCAATATCCCTGATCTCAATCAAGTTCAGGGAACCAACTTCTGCGATTTTGGATGGGTAAAAGACGAACGGACAGGTAACCTCATCGTTGTCAGTGCAATCGACAACCTTGTGGGGGGGACTGCCGGAATGGCACTCCAATGCATGAATCTCATGTTTGGGCTCGATGAGTCCACCGGACTTTGTCTCGGAGGAATGACGATATGACCTCGATGGAAGGGGGCGTTACAAAGCCAGTTGGGTTTAAAGCCTCGGGTGTACATGCCGGTTTAAAAAAGAATCCCGAAAATCTCGATTGTGCACTCGTTATGAGTGAACAGATATGTACTGTTGCAGGAACATTTACTAAAAATGTGATGAAAGCTGCACCCGTTCTATGGAATATGGATGTATGTGAACGAGGTAAATCATGGGGCGTTTTTATTAACAGTGGGAACGCCAATGCGGCGACAGGTAAGCAAGGTTTAAGTGATGTTAAAGATATGGCTGGGTTTGTTGCCAGTTGTGGCCCCATCTATCCTAATGATATTTGCATCTGTAGTACTGGAGTAATTGGTGTATTGTTGCCCATGGACAAGATCGAAAATGGTATTGACGACTGTATCGATCGTTTGTCCGAACCAGGGCATTCGTATGCAGCCAAAGCCATCATGACCACCGATACCGTTCCAAAAGAACGGGCAATTGATTATGAAATGGGTGGCCGGACAGTAACACTGGGCGGTATGGCCAAAGGCTCAGGGATGATTTCGCCCAACATGGCTACTATGATTTCTGTAATCACCACTGATGCTGATATCCCACACGAACTGCTCAAGCCCCTGACTAAAGAGATAGTCGAAATCTCTTTTAATCAGATAGGGGTGGACAACGATATGAGTACGAGTGATACGGTCTTGGTGTTTGCCAATGGAATGAGTGGTACGCCAGAAATCCAAGTGGATTCCCCTGAATATGAACAATTTAAAGAAGCCTTAACAACAATTTGCCAAGAGTTAGCCAAAGATATCGTTAAAGACGGTGAAGGGGCTACGAAATTTGTTGAAATTTCTGTTACGGGTGCCGAGACCGATGAAGACGCAAAAACGATTACGCGCGCAATTGGTAATTCCATGTTGTGCAAGACAGCGTTCTTTGGGCAAGATCCTAATTGGGGGCGATTCGCCTGTGCTGCAGGCTATTCTGGAGTTCAATTCAATCCCGAAGAGCTTTCAATTGCCTTGGACTCAATTGTTTTATGTCAAAACGGTCAGGTGGCCCAATACAAAGAAAAAGATGCTGCAGCCATTATGTTGCAACCTGAATTCACCATTCACATCTCTGTTGGAAAAGGTTCTGGTCAAGCAGTATTTTGGACCTCGGATCTGAGCCACGATTATGTTAGCATTAACGCGGACTACCGCTCATAACGTTTAGGATTATTCATGCAGGAATTCATCGACAAAGCAAAAGTATTAGCCGAAGCACTGCCGTATATTCGGGAGTTTTCGGGTAAAACCATCGTCGTTAAATACGGTGGTAGCGCGATGGACGATCCCGCCATGAGCCGTTTGACTGCCCAAGATGTAGTCCTTATGAAATATGTTGGTATGAATCCTGTTGTTGTGCACGGTGGCGGGCCACACATTAGTGCGACATTGAAAAAATTAGATGTAGAATCTCATTTTCACAACGGGCTTCGAGTTACATCGCAAGAAGCTGTACAAGTTGCAGAAATGGTACTTGCCGGTTCGGTTAATAAAAATATCGTAAGCCTCATTAATCAAGCCGGGGGGAGTGC
>CALLLL010000150.1 GCA_938082445.1 uncultured bacterium | reverse complement strand
ATGGTAATGCCTGGTGACAACATCACGATTACGGGTGAGCTCATTACCCCAATCGCTATGGACGAAGAGCTTCGCTTTGCAATCCGCGAAGGTGGCCGTACAGTCGGCGCCGGCGTTGTGACCAAAGTAATCGAATAAGTTTAACGACAAGCAGTTTTGGAGAAGCCTCATGGCAGGTAAGAATAAAATTCGGATTAAGTTGCGCGCTTATGACCACAAATTACTGGACAAATCGACCCAGGAAATTGTGTTGGCCGCTCAACGCACAGGTGCTGCAGTAATTGGCCCTATTCCGTTGCCGAAGACAATTAATAAGTACACAGTGTTGAAGTCCCCGCACGTGAACAAAAAATCGCGTGAGCAATTTGAAATGCGCACGCATAAACGCTTGCTGGACATCGCAAATCCAACCGCTCAAACGGTGGATGCGCTGATGAAGTTAGACTTGCCAGCCGGTGTGGACGTTGAAATTAAACAGTAGCCGAATTTTGGCGTAACTCAATAGCTGGGTTTTAGGGTGTGTGACTAAAACTCGGGCCTCTCAAGAGGATGTAAGAATGATACCTGGATTACTTGGAAAAAAAGTGGGCATGACCCGTGTCTTTACCGATGACGGTCGCTGGATTGAAGTGACTGTTCTCGAAGCCGGACCATGTACCGTTATACAACGAAAAACAAAAGACTCTGACGGCTATAGTGCTGTTCAGCTAGGGTATGGCGCTATGAGAGAATCTAAAGCCAATAAGCCTAGCTCAGGACACTTTGCTAAAGCAGGTCTTAAACCCATGCGTACACTCAAAGAAATTCGTGTACCTGAAGACAACGACGCTAAGCAAGGCGACGAAATCAAAGCCGATATTTTCACGGTGGGTGATCGTCTTGATGTGTCGGGTACGTCTAAAGGACGCGGCTTTGCCGGGGCAATTAAACGCCACGGATTCGGCGGTGGACCAGGCGGTCACGGTTCGCATTTCCACCGTGCACCCGGTTCTATCGGTCAAAGTGCTGACCCAGCCAAAGTGTACAAAGGAAAACGGATGCCCGGTCGCTACGGTGGTGCCAATATTACGGTACAAAACCTTGAAGTAGTGAACGTGGATGTCGATAAAAACCTCATTATTGTACGTGGTTGTGTTCCCGGAGCGAACGGTGGACTGGTTACGTTGCAAAAAAGTGTGAAAGGAGCCCGATAAGTCATGGCTTCTACAAAAATCTATAGCGCTGATGGTGCTGAAAAAGAATCCATTGAGCTGAACGCTTCTGTATTCGACATTGAGCCCAATGTCGGTCTGGTGCACCAAGTGGCTGTGGCCCTGATGGCAAGTAAACGTCAAGGGAACCACGAGACCAAAGTGCGTCATGAAGTTCAGGGTGGTGGTAAAAAGCCTTTTAATCAAAAAGGTACAGGTAATGCTCGACAAGGTAGTATACGTGAGCCGCACATGCGTGGCGGTGGTGTGGTCTTCGGTCCTCACAAGCGTAGTTACCGTAAAACAGTTCCAGTGAAAATGAGCCGTAAAGCTCTTTGCTGTGTCTTGACTGACCGCGTTCGCAACGATGCGTTGTGTGTGTTGGACGAATTAAGCATAGATGGTGTTAAAACCAAATCCATGCTTAACTTGTGGGAAGCGTTGGCTCCTGAAGGACGCAAGACACTTTTAGTCACTGCTGAGAACAATACTGATGTAGTGAAGTCCGCTCGCAATCTTGAACGCTTGACAGTCCGTACGGCTGCAGACGTAAATGCGCTGGACGTCCTGGATGCAAAACGGGTTATCGTGGTAAAAGATGCGCTGACCAATTTGGAGGCACGATTGGGATGAAAGCAGAACACCCTATTCACGTAATAAAATCGCCGGTACTTTCTGAAGAGTCCAATCTTCAGCAATCCGCGTTTGGTAAATATGTATTCAAAGTGGACCCTCGCGCGAATAAAAATCAAATTCGCGATGCCATCGAAGCTCAATGGAGCGGCGTAAAGGTAGTGAAGGTAAACACAATGAATTATGACGGGAAGATTCCTGGTCGCCGTACGTCTGGCCGCCCTGGAAGTCGTCCTGATTGGAAAAAAGCCATCATTACTTTAAAAGATGGCGATACAATCGACTTGATCTAGCAGGAGCAATCCAGTGGCTTTAAAACGATATAAACCAACGTCTCCGGGACAGCGCTTCAAAACGACCGCTGATTTTTCCGAGTTGACGAAAAAACGTCCAGAGAAAAGCTTGACGAAAGGCAACCCTAAAAAGGGTGGTCGTAATAACAACGGTCGCATTACGATGCGTCGCCGTGGTGGTGGTCATAAACGCCTCTACCGTGTTATTGATTTCAAGCGTAACAAGGATGGTATTCCAGGTGTAGTTCGTGCTCTTGAGTATGATCCAAACCGTAGCGCGCGTATTGCGCTTGTGGTTTACGCCGATGGTGACAAGCGTTACATCTTGGCGCCCAACGAGTTAGAAGTTGGTATGACTGTAAATAGTGGTGCCGATGTTGAGTTCCAAGTGGGTAACTGCTTGCCTCTTTCAAAGATTCCTTTGGGTACCTTTATTCATAATGTTGAGTTGACCCCCGGTAAAGGTGGTAAGATGGCTCGCTCAGCTGGTAACAGCTGTCAGCTATTAGGTAAAGAAGGCGATTCAGCTTCTTTGCGCCTCCCCTCCGGTGAGATGCGACGTGTTCAAGTAATTTGCCGCGCAACAATTGGCGTGGTCGGAAACATTGAACACCAAAACATCAGTCTTGGTAAAGCCGGTCGCTCCCGTTGGTTGGGTCGTCGTCCTAAGGTTCGTGGTGTTGTGATGAACCCAGTGGATCACCCACACGGTGGTGGTGAAGGTAGAACTTCTGGTGGCCGCGATCCGGTATCACCATGGGGTGTACCAACCAAAGGCTATAAAACACGTAAGAAAAATCATCGCACGGATCAATATATTATCCGTCGTCGAAATAAAAAGTAATCTAGGAGATAACCAGTGCCACGTTCAGTTAAAAAAGGGCCATTCATTGATGACCATCTTATGTCTAAGGTGGAAAAAGCAAAAGCCACTAGCGACAGAAAAGTCATCCGTACTTGGTCACGTCGTTCAACCATCTTTCCAGAGATGGTCGGTATGACGATTGCGGTCCATAATGGACGTGCATTTATCCCGGTATTTGTTTCGGAAAACATGGTGGGTCACAAATTGGGCGAATTCTCCCCAACGCGTACCTTTAAAACTCACCCAGTTAAGAAAAAGTAGGAGTTTAGATTATGGCAACGGCCGTAGCACGTGTAAAACGAATTCGCATAGCGCCGCGTAAAGTGCGCTTAGTCGCGGATTTGATCCGAGGCAAAAAAGTTTCGGAAGCACGGGACATATTGTATTTTACTTCTAAAGGTTCTGCGCCTATCGTGCGTAAAGCTTTAGACTCAGCGATTGCCAATGCAGAGCATGCTGCCGCTGAAAGTAATGAACGAGTAGATACCGATGAAATGTTTGTAAAAACGATTCGTGTGGATGAAGCTGAAACGCTTAAGCGTTTTCGTCCCAGAGCCCGTGGCTCCGCATCACCAATTCGCAAACGTTCCAGTCACTTAGAGCTGATTATCAGCGACGACAAGGAGAACTAGGGTGGGCCAAAAAGTACATCCCAACGGATTTCGTCTCGGCGTAATAAACACCTGGAGTTCAGTGTGGTATGCCGGTAAGAAAGATTACGCAGATCTTTTACATGAAGATCTGAAACTGCGTGACTATGTGAAAAAACGTCTGTATAGCACAGGGGTTGCTCGCATCGATATCGAACGCGCTGGACACAAAGCCAAGTTGCACGTATACACGGCTCGTCCAGGTTTGGTAATTGGTCAACGCGGACAAGAAGTAGACAAGTTGCGTTACGAGCTTGAAAAACTGACCGGTCGCGAATTGCTGATTAACATCCACGAAGTACTGCAGCCTGAGCTGAGCGCTACTTTAGTAGCCGAAAGCGTAGCAAGTCAGTTGGAGCGCCGTATTGCATTCCGTCGTGCGATGAAGAAAACAGTGCAAAACACAATGCGCTTGGGTGCCAAAGGTATCCGTCTGCGTGTAGCGGGTCGTTTGAACGGTGCTGAGATTGCTCGCGCTGAACAAGCTCGTGAAGGCAGTGTTCCATTGCACACCCTGCGTGCAAACGTAGATTACGGTGTGGCAACTGCTCGTACCACGTATGGTGCGATTGGTGTTAAATGTTGGATTTACCACGGTGAAGTATTGCCGGGTGAGATGGCCCCGAAAATGGCTGGTGATCAGGTGCAAGCACCTCGTCGTCGCCGCGGTGCTGGAGCAGGCGGCTCTAACTAAGCTGCGTTGCCTATAAACGGAGAATTATATAAATGTTAATGCCCAAACGTGTAAAGCACCGTAAGCAAATGCGCGGTCGCCGTAGAGGAATGGCTAAAGGCGGTTATGAATTAAGCTTCGGCGAATTCGGCCTTAAAGCAACGCAAGACGGTTGGATTACGTCTCGCCAGATTGAAGCGGCACGTATCGCACTCACTCGTAAAGTGAAGCGTGGTGGTAAAATTTGGATACGAGTTTTCCCCGACAAACCAATTACCAAAAAGCCTGCTGAGGTTCGCATGGGTAAAGGTAAAGGTGCTCCTGAAATGTGGGTCGCCGTGGTTAAGCCGGGTCGTGTAATATTTGAAATTGAAGGTGTAGAAGAAAGCTTAGCGAAAGATGCTATTCGTTTAGCTGGACACAAGATGCCTATCGCTACTAAATTTGTCAAACGCGGTTAAGCGTTTGTGTGACGGAGACGATTCGTGAAAGCAGCAGAACTTCGAGAAAAAAGTAACGACGAGCTGGAACAGCTCATCGCAGAGTGCAATGATGAACTCATGCATTATCGTCTGCAAATGGCAACCGGTCAAGTAGAGAATATCTGCAAAAACCGTACCACGCGCAGAGAGATTGCACGCATTAAAACCATTCTGAATGAACGCAAGCGCGCCGGAGAAACGGCCGATGCAGGAGACGGTAATTAATCATGGCCGAAGAACGTGGACATCAAAAAGAACGTGTAGGGCTGGTGGTCAGCAATAAAATGGATAAAACCATTACTGTGGCGGTTGAACGTCGCATGCAGCACCCCCTTTATAAAAAAGTGATTCGTCGCACCAAAAAGTTTCATGCGCATGATGAAAAGAATGTATGCAATGAAGGCGATCTGGTACGTATTCGCGAATCCCGCCCTTTGAGTAAATCAAAGCGCTGGCGGTTGGTTGAAGTCGTTAAACAAGTTGACTAAACACACTCGGGGATTTTCCCCAGGTGAATAAGTAGGGTATACCGATGATACAGACAGAATCAAAACTCAAAGTAGCGGACAATTCCGGCGCTCGTGTGGTCAAATGTATTCACGTGGCTGGCGGTACTGGACGTCGTTACGCGCGATTGGGCGATATCATTACATGTGCTGTGAAAGAAGCTCAGCCAAATTCACCTGTAAAAAAGGGTGATGTAGTGAAGGCGGTTGTTGTACGCATGAAGCGCGATACACAACGTGCGGATGGTACAGTCATTCGTTTCGACTCTAATGCAGCCGTGATTATCAATCCACAAAAAGAACCCCGTGGCACCCGTATCTTCGGACCCGTACCCCGTGAACTACGCGAAAAAGGCTTTTTGCGTATTGTGTCACTGGCCCCCGAAGTGGTGTAAAGGACTTAAGAACAATGAATATTCGTAAAGGCGATAAAGTACAAGTAATCACAGGCAATACACGTGATCACGGAAAAGTCGGAAAAGTTCTGGAAGTAAACAGAAAAACCGAACGCGTGTTGGTTGAAGGTGTAAACATGATTAAGCGTCATACCAAACCTACTGCACAAAACCAGCAAGGCGGAATTATTGAACAAGAAGCTGCTATCCATGTGGCGAACGTTATGCCTTGGTGTGAATCGGCTGAACGCCCTTCACCTATCGTGCGCAAACGTTTAGACGATGGCACGCGTGTACGCGTCTACAAAATCAACGGTGAAACCGTTGAAGACGCTAAATAAAGGAGCTGGAATCCAGTGACAGCACGATTGAAAGAAACATACAACGATACCGTCAAGACATCTTTGATGGAAAAATACAATTATTCAAACGTCATGAATATCCCCGTACTTGAAAAAGTCGTGGTAAACATGGGGTGTGGTGATGCAAACAATGAGCCGCGTATTTTGGAACAAGCCATTGAAGAGTTGGGAACCATTACTGGTCAAAAGCCCAGCCCGCGTAAAGCCAAGAAATCAATTTCAAACTTCAAACTGCGTGAAGGGCAGCAAATCGGATGTATGGTTACGCTGCGTGGAGAGCAAATGTTTGAATTTATGGATCGCCTGTTTAATGTAGCGATGCCTCGTATCCGTGACTTTCGCGGTACATCGGACAAAGCCTTTGACGGTGGATTCAACTATACACTGGGTTTGAAAGAACAAACGATCTTTCCCGAACTCAATATGGATGCAGTTCAGCAAGAGCGCGGTATGAATGTGACATTCGTCATCCGTAACTCTTCTTCACGCGAAGAAAGTTACGATCTGCTCAAAATGCTGGGTATGCCATTTGTAAATCGGAACGAAAATTAACGTAAACACAAGGTCGCACGTAGTATTGGCGACTGTGAGGAGAAAAGCTCGTGGCTAAAAAGTCCATGATTGCCAAACAACAACGTACACCCAAGTACAAAGTACAAGCGTACAATCGGTGTGGTGTATGCGGACGCCCGCACGGCTTCCTGCGTAAATTTAAATTGTGCCGAATCTGTTTTCGCACCCTCGCCCTGGAAGGTAAAATTCCCGGCGTCAAAAAATCTAGCTGGTAAAGAAAGAGGTAATATTTCATGTCAATGAGTGATCCCATAGCCGATTTGCTGACGCGCGTTCGTAATGCGCTTCATGCCGGATTCCCTACAGTAGAAGCTCCCGCCTCCCGAATTAAATTGGGTGTGTGCGAAGTACTTAAAAGCGAAGGGTATATCCACGACTACGTGCGTGAAGATGACGGTAAGCAAGGCATCATCCGCATTACATTAAAATATACTGCTGATCGCAAGCCTGTGATTCAAGGCATTAAACGTGTCAGTAAGCCCAGTTTGCGCATTTACTCTGGGTCCCAAGACTTCCAGCAAGTACGCTCAGGTCTGGGTATTTCCATCGTCACTACGTCCAATGGCGTAATGACTGCCAAGCAAGCCCGCAACGATAAAGTGGGTGGCGAAGTATTGTGCACCGTGTGGTAGTACCACTCTTAAATCGCAATTAATACTCGAACATTATAAAAGGAATTGATGCCGTGTCTCGCATAGGTAAAGCACCCGTCGCTATCCCAGGCGGAGTTAAAATAGAGGTTAAAGGAAACCTGATTAAAGTAACCGGTCCTAAAGGTACTTTAGAGCAGGACTTTCAACCTGAAGTCAGTGTAGAAGTCAATGAGAGTGATGTAGTTGTAACTCGCAATAGCGATCGTCCAGACGTTCGCGCGCTTCATGGACTGACCCGTGCGTTAATCAACAACATGGTTGTTGGCGTAACGCAAGGTTACGAAAAGATTTTGGAAATCCACGGTGTGGGTTACCGCGCAAGCTTACAAGGTAAATCCTTGAAACTTCAGCTCGGTCACAGTCACCCTGTTGTGATGGATGCACCAGAAGGAATTGAATACGCGGTTGATGGAAACACCACAATTCGCGTAACTGGAATCGATAAACAACAAGTTGGCCAAACTGCAGCTCAGATTCGCAAATGGCGTAAACCTGAACCTTATAAAGGTAAAGGGGTTCGTTACCGCGATGAGTATGTACGTCGTAAAGCCGGTAAAGCAGGCGCTTAATCACGCTAAGTGAAGGAATGATATAGTCATGTCAAAACGAGCACATAAAGTAGACCTCTTGGACCGACGCAAACGTCGCGTTCGTAAGAAAATTTCGGGTACACCAGACGTTCCGCGTCTAAGCGTACGCCGTTCAAACAGCCATATATATGCGCAAATCATCGATGATACTACCGGCGTAACCTTAGCCGCTTCATCTTCTGTGATGCTAAATATTAACGGTAGCAACGTCGAGTCCGCCAAAAAAGTGGGCGAAGCACTGGCCAAAGCTGCTCAAGATAAATCAATCAATTCCGTACGTTTTGATCGCGGTGGACGTTTATTCCACGGTCGTGTTAAAGCACTGGCTGACTCAGCCCGTGATGGCGGATTACAGTTTTAAACGAATCAGGAATCTCGGCAGCAACGCCGACAGGAGACCTTAGAGTGAGTAACGAAAAACAGTCTGGTGACAAAAGAGGCCGCAAAAACGATAAACGTGGGCCTAAAAAAGAAGAGTCCGAATTCATCGAAGATGTGGTGAAAATTTACCGCGTTTCTAAAGTGGTAAAAGGTGGACGTCGCTTCAGTTTTAGTGCTATTGCCGTAGTAGGCGATGGTAAAGGTAAAATTGGTGCAGCAACCGGTAAAGCTTCCGAGGTACCAGAAGCAATCCGCAAATCTATCGAAAAAGCCAAACGTCAAATGTTTGATGTACCTATCGTGAACACTACCGTGCCACACGAAATTATTGGTAACTTCGATTCTGCCAGCGTTATTTTAAAACCCGCTTCATTGGGTACCGGTATTGTAGCCGGTGGTCCTGTACGTTCCGTACTCGTTGCCGCTGGATACAACAATATTCTGACCAAGTCATTGGGCTCAAACAATGCTACAAACGTAGTGTGGGCGACCCTTGAAGGACTTCGTCAACTTGAAACAGTCGAACAAATTGCTGCTAAGCGCGGCTTGGAAGTTTCTCAGGTTTTATAATCTGAACACTTCGTTAACAACGTAACACACGTTAAGGAAATTACGATCATGATGGATTTAAGTAACTTAAGCCCCACGCCCGGCGCGACTAAAAAGCGCAAGCGAGTCGGACGTGGACCTAGCTCTGGTCACGGTAAAACCAGCGGACGCGGCCACGGTGGTCAAAAGTCTCGCTCCGGTTACTCACGTCGCTTTGGATTTGAAGGGGGTCAGTTACCACTGAACCGTCGTCTTCCAATTCGTGGCTTCAACCACTCCGACCGTCACCCGCTCACCGAAATCAACCTTGATGTTCTTTGCGAACATGTTGAAGACGGCGCTGAAGTGACTTTGGAATCCCTGCTCAAGGTGCATGCCATCAAAAAAGGATCAACCGGTGTTAAAATTTTGGGTCGCGGAGAAGCAACCAAAAAACTCACGGTTAAAGTCAACGCTATTTCCGGTAGTGCACGCGAAAAAATTGAAGCCGCCGGCGGGTCTGTTGAACTAATTGCAGCGCCTGT
Source organism: uncultured bacterium (assembly GCA_938082445.1). Taxonomy (GTDB): domain Bacteria; phylum Hydrogenedentota; class Hydrogenedentia; order Hydrogenedentales; genus DTSJ01. Next base: position 13,882 of record CALLLL010000150.1, on the reverse strand, counting down.
AGCTCGTGCGGTAAAAAACCGCAAGAAAGGCAAGGGTAAATAATCGTGGCCCAGCCCCTCGAAGCATTTCGCAATTCATTTAAAATCCCCGAGCTGAAAAGCCGTATCATGTTCTCCTTTTGGATGCTCGTGATTATCAGCTTGGGTCGCCACGTTCCCACTCCAGGTGTGAACGGGGAAGCGCTTGCCGCGCAGATTGAACAAATGAGTGGGTTGCTGAGCTTGTACGACATGTTCTCCGGTGGAGCATTCGCTAATGCAGCGATCTTCGCATTGGGTGTTATGCCGTACATCAGTGCCTCTATTATTATGACCTTATTGGTTGTGGTAGTGCCTCAGTTAGAAGCCCTACAAAAAATGGGTGCTGAAGGCCAAAAGAAAATTACCGAAATCACTCGTTACTTAACGATTGCTATTTGTATTGTGCAATCAATGGCCATGGCCAAGTTTTTGACCAACATGCAAATAGAATCACCGGATATCTTGGTATTTGCTGACCCCGGTATAGGTTTTTATTTATTGTGTATTTTATCTTACACGACCGGTAGTGCTTTCATTATGTGGGTAGGTGAGCAAATCACGGAAAACGGCATTGGTAACGGAATGTCATTGATTATCTTCGCCAGTATTATTTCCGGTATGCCTGGTGCAATGGTAAGCTTGCTTGAATTGATTCGCAACGGACAAATCAGTGTGTTTCAATTTGGTTTATTAGCTATTGTGTTTATTCTCGTAGTCGCTGGTACCATTTTGGTTACTACAGGACAACGACGTATTCCCATTCAATACCCGCGTCAAGTTAAAGGGCGCCACGTGATGGGTAATCAAAAAAGTTACCTGCCTTTGAAAGTGAATCAAGCAGGTGTGATTCCCATTATCTTCGCATCTTCTTTATTGACGATTCCTACCATGATTGGTGGAATCTCCGATATTCCAGTCATTTCGAAAATCTTTGGGCAATGGTTGGCACAAGGGACATGGGGAAATAACTTCGTATTTGCAGTAATGATTTTCTTTTTCTCCTTTTTCTATACAGCCATCACTTTCAACCCCGTTGAGATGGCCGATCAAATGAAAAAATACGGCGGCGTGATTCTTGGAGTGCGTCCCGGTAAAGCAACCGCTGAATACTTGAACACTGTTATGACCCGTATTACGCTGGTTGGTTCTTTGTTCTTGGTTATCGTTGCATTATTGCCCAACATTATGTACGACCTGATGAAAATTCAGGATTTTAGAATTACGATGTTCTTCGGTGGTACCAGTCTATTGATTTTGGTTGGTGTAGCCTTGGATACCGTGAAGCAGATGGAACAACATCTGATTATGCGTAAATATGATGGATTTTCCAAAGGCGGACGTAAAATCCGCAGTCGGAGAGGATAACGGCAGCTTTGCCCAATCGAATATTAATATTGGGTTGTCCGGGTGCCGGTAAAGGTACGCAAGCTCGACAGATTGCTGAACGGTTTGGCATCCCCCATATCTCTACGGGTGATATGTTTCGCTCGCATATGAAAAAAGGGACCGTGCTGGGCAAACAGATAGAAGATTATATGCATACGGGACAGTTAATACCGGATGCAGTGACATGCAGAATGATGGTTGAGCGTTTAGCTGAGCCCGATTGTGCAAATGGATATATATTGGATGGATTTCCACGATCCGTTCCACAGGCGATAGAATTGGACAATATGGTTGTCCAGCGCACCGAAGCCCTGGGTGTAGTGATAGCATTACAAGTCACAGATAAAGAAATAGTAGATCGTTTGACAGCACGCCGGACTTGTCCCAAGTGTGGTCGAATTTATAATTTGAAGTATGAACAGCCTAAAATAGAGGGTATTTGCGACTCTGAAGGCTGTGATGCAGTAAAACTTGTCCAGCGTGACGATGATACGGAAGCAACCATTCGCAAGCGATTGGCTGTGTACCACCGAGTCACCGAGCCATTATTGGCTTATTATGCTGAGCGAGGATTGCGACAGGATGTCATGGGTGAAAATCGCACCCCGGACGAGATCGCAGCACAAATTGAAAAACTTTTGATAACCGACGGAAAAATAGTATAATGGTCGCCCTTCGTAGCCAAAGAGAGATAGATTTATTGCGCACGGCGAATCAAACCGTTGCTAAGGTCTTGACGACCCTAGCCGATCGGATTAAGCCGGGCGTAAAGATTATTGATCTGGATCGCGAAGCCGAAAGCATGATCCGTGAAGCCGGTGGTATCCCGTCATTCTTGGGCTATCATGGCTTTCCAGCGTCTACCTGTATTTCAGTAGACGAAGTGGTGATACATGGTATTCCCGATGATCGGGTGTTGCAGGAAAATGAAATTTGCAGCATCGATGTTGGTGTCAATTATAAAGGCTATTATGGTGATGCAGCATTATCCATCCCATGCGGTGAAGTAGACTCGGAACGAAAACGCTTAATGCGTGTGACGGAACGATCACTTTCAGCTGGGATTGATGCGGCTCGAGCTGGAAATCGTATACACGATATTTCAGCAGCCATTGAAAAAGTAATACTTGCGGATAATCTAGGGATTGTACGGGATTTTGTAGGCCACGGTGTGGGCTCCGAAATGCACGAAGAACCTCAGATTCCCAATTATGTAACATCTTCAAAAGGCCCTCGACTCAAAGCAGGCATGGTAATCGCTTTAGAGCCGATGGTTAATTTGGGTGTAGAAGAAGTGGATGTGTTGGAAGATGGTTGGACGGCTGCTACAGCAGACCGTAAGCCAAGTGCACATTTTGAACATAGCATTGTGATTCAGCCCGAAGGGCCCCCTGAAATCTTATCGAAATCGCCAAATGCAAATTGGCGATGGGGTGAGAAAGAGGGTGCCATTTTACGTGGCGAGCACTTGTCATAAATAAAAATTTGTCACAGTCTGCGATATACCAGACGGCATAGATAAGGGAAACAACGATTTCCCCAATGGAGAGACCCATGAAAGTACGTAGTTCGGTCAAGAAAATTTGTGAAAAATGTAAAATTATCAAACGTCACGGGAAAGTTCGTGTAATCTGCGAAAACCCAAAGCATAAACAGGTTCAAGGTTAATCTGAGGAGAATAGATTCATGGCACGTATTGTTGGTGTAGACCTTCCCAAATCCAAACGGGTACTTATTGGTCTCCAAAGCATTAAAGGAATTGGACCTGCCCGCGCATTAGAGTTACTGGAAAAATCCGGTTTATCTCTGACCATGCGTGTGCACGAACTGAGCGATGAGCAAGTGAGCACGCTCTCAAATATTATTCAAAATGACTATAAAGTGGAAGGTGATTTACGTCGCGAAGTGACGTCAAACATTAAACGCTTGATGGATATTAACTGCTACCGCGGAACGCGTCACAAAAAAGGCCTTCCAGTTAACGGACAACGCACGAAAACAAACGCGCGTACCCGTAAAGGCCCGCGTAAACTCGCTATTACCAAAAAATAACCCAGTTAAACAAAGGAGGCCCCTCAGGTGGCTACAGAAAAACGAAAAGCGAAGAAAAAGCGCATTGCACTTTCCAGTACTTCTGGTGTGGCGCATATTCAAGCGACCTTTAACAACACCATTATTTCAATCACCGATGCTCGCGGAAACGTCATCAGCTGGTCCAGTGCTGGACAAGTTGGGTTTTCCGGTTCACGTAAAAGTACTGCGTATGCAGCACAGTTAGCCGCTGAAAAAGCAGCCTTGGCTGCTATCGAAGTAGGTTTGAAAGATCTGCGTATCAATGTTAAAGGTCCTGGGTCCGGGCGTGAGTCCGCGATTCGCGCTATCCAAGCTGCTGGTTTGGAAGTAACCTTGATTCGCGATACAACCGGTATCCCGCATAACGGTTGCCGCGCACGGAAACGCCGTCGCGTTTAACACGAAGATCGCATCGTACTGAACCGGCGCTTGAGCGCAGGGTTGACGTTGGCTTGTGGACTAAAGGACGACACACATGATTAGTGAAGATTTTGTAATTCCAAAATGGGTAAGAATAGAAGATGGTGCAACCGATTCATTTGCACGTTTCGCAGTAGAACCTTTTGAGCGAGGATACGGCTCAACAGTAGGAAATTCCATGCGCCGCGTGCTCTTGGCTTCTTTGTCTGGTGCTGCAGTAACAGCTGTTCGCTTCGAAAATATCACCCATGAATTTTCCGCCGTTCCCGGTGTGAAAGAAGATGTGACCGATGTGGTACTGAATTTGAAAAAATGTGCCCTCAGCCTCAGTGAAGGCGAGTCCATCATCTTTACCTATGTTCATAAAGGCGAAGGTACACTCACCGCTGGTGAACTATTTGCAGGTCAAGAATTGGTTGAATGCTTCAATCCCGAACTTGTATTGCTTGAAGCCACCAGTAAAGATGCAGAGATTGAATTAGAAATTAAAGTTGCCCGTGGTCGTGGATATGTGACAGCGGACAAATTTGAATTGGATCATGCTCCATTGGGCACCATTTACCTGGATGCGAACTTCTCACCTATCGAGAAAGTAAATTTCCTGGTTGAAGACGCCCGTGTTGGTCAAATGACCGATTACGACCGTCTCTTGCTTGACGTATGGACCAACGGTTCCATTAAGCCAGAAGATGCAGTCCAAGAAGCAGCCGGTTTGATTGTTGAGCATATGGGAATCTTCTCACAGCAAAAAACACAGGAAGAGGAAGAAGCCGAATTGGCTCCAGCCGAAGATCCTGGTTTAACGCAAACGATGAACCGCCCAGTCGAAGAAATGGAATTGTCCGTACGTGCAGCCAACTGCTTGCGCGCAGCTGAAATTGCTACTATCGGCGAATTGGTTTCCAAAACTGAACCCGAAATGCTGGCTTTCCATAATTTCGGTAAAAAATCGTTGGATGAAATTAAAGCCATCCTCGATTCAATGGGTCTTTCTTTGGGCATGGATATTTCTGCTCCAGTAGAAGCCGAATAATACTAAATTACCCGCGATACTACCTCGCGATAGAACACGAAAAAGGGTTATCAAAATGAGACACCGATTAGCAGGACGCCGTTTAGGGCGCAACATGGCCCATCGTAAGGCTACGATGATGAATTTAGCCGTGGCATTGTTTACCCACGACTCCATCGATACTACTGTATCTAAAGCAAAAGAACTACGTCGCTTTGCCGAGCCATTGATTACACTGGCCAAAGTAGATAGCATTGCCAACCGTCGCCGTGCGTTCGCAAAACTGGGAAATAACCAGCAAGCTAGCGTAATTGTTAAACGTTTGTTCACAGAAATCGGACCACATTTTGCCGATCGCCCAGGTGGATACACCCGTATCCTCAAAAAAGGCGAGCGTCTGGGTGATGCAGCCTTAATGTCCCGCATTGAGCTCGTAGGCTTGGGTGAATTCCAAGAAGACGAAGATTAAGCGAGACAAGGAACTTTGAGATTCAACCGGGTATCTGTACTATACAGATACCCGGTTTTTTTATGGTAACCACTTCCTTATGAATGAAACATTAAAATGGCCCTATTCACTCCTGCTCCTTGGATACTGTATAGGAATATTTCTACTGTCGCATCAGTCAGATGCCCCTGTGAATACAGGCGGATGGATGGCTGTACCTGGGGTGGATAAGGTCGCCCATGCAATTCTATACGGGGGGCTTACTTTATGCTTTTCATGGGGCTTAAAGCGCTCAAATACCGATGTAAGGTATTGGGTGCAATGCTTTGTCCCTGTCATTTTTGCTATGCTATATGGATTGAGCGATGAAATACACCAATTGTTTGTACCTAAGCGAAATTTTGATTGGTGGGATTGGTGTGCAGATATTGTTGGTGCAATCTTAGCCCAAGTAATACTGTGCAAGGGGATTTGGAAACTTAAACGGTAATCAATCGATGAGTGAAGACCAAACAGACAAAAACACAGACACCGAACAACAAAGTAGTGAAGCAAAAAAAGTACGCCCACGCGGATGCGCTACACTCTTTTTTGTTGCAATGCTATTTGTAGGATCTTTTTGGGGTGTAGGGCTTGGGGTATTTGTCTATTTCTTGGACGATGCGGAAACAACCATCGCTGCATTGGATGAATTCCGTCCTAAAGTGGGTAGTAAAGTGTACTCCACCGATGGAGAAGAACTTGGTGAATTTGCTATTGAAGCACGGCAACTAGTGCCACTAAATGATATCCCTCTGAATCTGCAAAAAGCATTTATCGCAACCGAAGATGATACATTCTATACCCACAAAGGTGTGCGCCCATTAGCAGTGATGATGGCGATAAAAGATGCAATACGCACCAATCGCTTGCGTGGAGCCAGTACGATAACCCAGCAAATCGTACGGAATATTGAAGGCACAGGGATTTCAAAAGAGCAAACGGTGAGCCGTAAGTTAAAAGAAATGCTTGTGGCACTTCAGCTCGAACGACAATACACCAAAGATGAGATACTGGAGTTATATCTTAATCAAATATTCTTGGGTGTAAGTGCACATGGAGTTGAATCTGCCTCTCGTCAATACTTCCTGAAAAATGTATCTGAATTGACACTTGGTGAATGCGCTATGCTGGCTGGGTTGACCCGTGCACCCAATGTGAATCAGCCCTTCAAAGCACCTGAAAATGCAGAGAAACGACGAAATATTGTCTTGTACCAAATGTTGCACAACGGCTTTATTACGCAAGAAGAATACGAAGCTGCAAAAGCAGAGGATTTAGAAGAATCCGTCATACGCCCTGAAGAACGTGCAATGTTTATCGGTAAAAAAGATAACCGTTGGACGCCCAATAAATTTAAGGCCCCATATTTTGTAGAAGAAGTGCGTAAATTTATTGGCAAACCACCAGCACCCTTCCAGATTAGTGCCTCCCAAGAAGAACTGTTCGAAGAAGGTTTACAAATCAGTACAACCGTCGATATGCGTATCCAAAAGGCCGCTGAAGAAGTATTGCTTAAGCATCTTGAAGCATTTGATGCAAAAAAACTCGAGTCACTGAAGAAACAAGGCAAAGAGTCAGAATTTGTTCCCGTATCAGGCGCACTGATTTGTCTCGATAACCGTCCGGGTATGGAAGGCTATGTGCGTGCCATGGTCGGTGGACGCGACTATACTACCAAGAAATTTAATAATGTAACTCAAGCAAAACGTCAACCTGGTTCGAGTGTGAAACCTTTTGTTTGGTTGACAGCCTTTGATAATGGAATGACCCCGTCTGATTACATAGATGATAGTGAAGTTAAGTTTGTTGATCGCTATGGGAACGTTTATGAGCCCCGGAACTTCTCGGGGAAATTTGCGGGTCCTATGCCGATTCGAATGGCGTTGGAGGAATCCAAAAATATAATAGCGATTAAATTGGCAGAGCGTTTCAAAACGCCTTTAGTACGTTCCTATATGTATTCGGCTGGTTTTAAACTTCCGATTAATGAGGGCCTGAGTATGGCGTTGGGGGCCAACGATACGCGAATTATTGATCAGGCGGAGTCGTATTCTACGATTGCCAATGGTGGAATACGCGTAACTCCGACCCTGATAACAGAAATTCGTGATCGCGATGGAATCATTCGATTTGATCATAATGATTTTCGTAAACCTAAGCGTGTATTCCCCGCTGATGCCACGTATCAGCTGATTCATGTTATGCAGGGGGTCTGTGAGCCGGATGCACGCTCACGCTACTATCCATCGGGAAGGCGAACAGTCGATTTAGCGCGACCCCGTGCAGGAAAAACCGGTACAACCAATAACAATACCAATGTGTGGTTTTGTGGGTTTACTGCACAATTTACCTGTATCGTTTGGTTGGGTTATGAAGACAACCGTTCATTGGGCAAAGGTAGAGAATATACTGGTGGTCGTCTTGCTTCACCATTGTGGACTGAATTTATGATTAAAGCCCATGAAGGCCTTCCCGTCGTCGATTTTAAAGTGCCACCCGGTGTGGAGTTTTATAAGATTGACCGTATGACAGGGTTAGCCGGTGGTGAATACGACGAAGCCTATATTCGTGGCACGAAGCCGCTCATTTATAAGCCGATTCAAGAAGTCGATGTTGAGTTGGAGGAGTTGTCCTTCACCAGTTTTGAATAAGCGTTGTATGGCCAAGTTAACGACTGATAAAGATGACCAATTCGTCGAATATGTATGTGACCAATTGATGGAATTCGATCTAGTCACCTATAAATCCATGTTTGGTGGTTACGGCCTATATTGCGGTGACGCGTTTTTTGGATTGGTTTTTGACGGACGCGTCTATTTTAAAACAGATGACTCCAGCCGTCCCAAGTATGAGTCTTGGGAATCCGAGCCCTTTCAGCCCAATGCAAAGCAAACGCTAAAAACCTATTTCGAAGTACCAGCCGATATTGTTGAGCGATCTATAGATTTAGTGTCATGGGCTGAAGAAGCGTATACAGTCGTGCGGACGGCTCAGCATTCATAAGAGGAGAATCCCAATGCGTGTATTGACTGGATTACTGGTAGCTCTATACCTTTGTGTGAGTTTAAGTGCAGAGGCCGCACCGCGTCATGTGTATGTCACTTGGGGTGAATCGGACACCAGTACCACCATGCAGGTGATGTTCCATTCGATGGAAGGGGCTAAGAAGGGGGTTGTTCAGTATGGAAAATTGCCTCAACACCGATTAGATCTGTCACAAGTGCGCCACCTTAAAATGTTTGAAACAGAAGGAAAAAGTGTTGATGGACTGGCTGATGGGCGCACGATACATACAGCTAATTTAACAGGGCTAAAACCAGGTGCAACATACTATTTTATTGCTGGAACTGAGGAAGATGGGTACAGCGAAGCATTACAATTCCGCACGATTAAAAAACGCGCCAAGCAAATTCGGTTCATTACTGGCGGCGACATGGGAGTGGAGCACAACGTCGTAGCATTGCTTGAACAAGCGGGAAGACAGGATCCTGATTTCGCAGCCATTGGAGGGGATATTGCCTATGGTAACGGAAAAATGAGTGCGGTGGATCAATGGGACACTTGGCTTGACCATTGGACTCAAGCCATGCGTGTGGGAAATCGTTTGATACCGATAGTGGCTGCCATTGGAAATCATGAAACGAATGACATACTCAACAATCCACGAGGTACGGCTCCTTTTTATACGTATTATTTTGAACAAGCCGGAGAGGATACTCACTTTCTGCGAACGTTTGGCAAAGAAATGTCTATGCTAGCCTTGGATACTGGGCATGTAGAAACTCATGCTAGCCAGGTTGACTGGTTGACTGAAACCTTAGCAGCACAAAAAAGGAAGCAATATACCTTTGCCATTTACCATATTCCTTTGTATCCTTCAGTGCGGGCATATGAAGGTGAATGGTCAAAGCGCGGCCGAGATCATTGGGCTCCGATATTCGATAAATACGGCCTCACAGGTGCATTCGAAAACCATGACCATGCGTTAAAATTAACCAAGCAGTTACGCGATGGAAAAGTTCATCCACACGGCACATTGTATTTCGGTGATGGATGTTTCGGGCGTCCGCCACGTGATGTGGAAAAAGATTTGCGATGGTACCAAGTACTTTCCAAAAGCCAAAGTCACTTTTGGTTAGTCGAAGTCGGTAAACAGGGCGCAGTGTATACGGCTATTGGCGATAAAGGAGAAACCCTCTATCGCTTAGGAAAAGTGGAATAACGTTCCTAATTCAATTCGTTCTTCAATAGAAACTAATTAGAATTACGGGCTTGTTCAATTACATCCGATAGTTTGACAGGTTTCCCACCTTGGCGCTTCGATTCATCAGCCGCTTCCATGAAGGCGAACATCTCAACACTTTCGCTAGGATAAACCGGGACGCAACCGCTTTGGAAAAAGCGCACTATTTCACGAACCAAGTCAGCGTACGAACCTCCAGACTGTTGTTGAGCCACTTTCTTCGTGCCGAAAATAGTGACTTGGTGTGGTGTTGACGCATTGCGCAACCCACGGAATGTGCCTACACGTCCATCACTCCACACGCCTGTGGCTACGTCAGTATTCTCCGTGCTGGTGCGCACAACGGATTCACATCCAGGCCCCAGGACTGTAAAGAGTGCTTCAACAGGGTGTACACCATACCAAAAAAAATCAGGATGATGTTCTTCTAAGTGGCAGGGGCCATACGACATTGCGCCGCGCACCTCACCTACATCTTGGGTTTGAAGTGCTTTCATGCCAGCATAAAATCGATACGAAGATGAGGTGAACCAGCGCACATTATGCTTCTTGCCCAAACGCTGAATTTCAAGAGCATCGGCCAGTGTACCTGCTAAAGGTTTGTCGATAAATACAGGTAAGCCTGCTTCAAATACAGGCTTCACTTGTTCTAGGTGCGGACGTGCATCGACGCTTTCTAAAAGGATAGCATCCACCTTGCTGCATAACTCTTCGATGGTGTCTACGATTTCTACACCAAAGTCTTTGTTTAAGGTTTCGGTAAATTTATCCACGCGGGTGTGGCTGGATTCTACATCAGGGCTTCCCCCTTTAAAAGCCGCTACTACCTTCGTGCCCGGAACATAATCAGGATGACTTTTATCGTTCAGTAGCTTCGTAAAAGCCGTTACGTGCGAAGTGTCCAATCCGATAATACCGACTTTGATTTCTTTTCGTGACGGATCCTCAGGCAACGCCATAATTTCAATTTTGCGGAATTGCACCGGGTGACTTTCGGACTGTAGAGAGATATATCCACTGGAAAGCATGCGGTCACCATTGCGTTCATCGATGACCTTTTTGCTCTCATCTTTTTTAGGATCCAACTGAGGGTGTTGGTATTCCATCACCAGCTCACCATTGATAAAATGCTTAATGGAATCATTGCCACGAACTTCAACCTCTACTGTAACCCATTGGTCGCCGTGGTAAGTTTCGGAATCGGAATTTATGCAATGACGTTTTTCAACTTTTCCATCCACTTCAATGTGGGTGTAGGGAGAACACATATTAGCCGTTGTGCGATCATCGCTTCCATTGCCACCCAATAACTGAATCTCTATGGAAATAGGGAAATCTTGATCTCTTCCCATAGCCGCAGGGTGGGGAGAGTGTAGCATGATGCCGCTGTTGCGAAATGCCCAGCCTGGACCGCCTTCAGCTTGTTCACCTGTGAAGCGGTATTCCATACGAAATTTATAATGAGAATAAGGGTTGTTGTGGAAGATATGGCCAAATTTATCATTAAAAGGCCCTTTGTAGCCATCATAGGATACGGACATGTTTCCATCGACCACTCGGAATGTATTCCCGAAATTGTCCCCCAATTCATGATGACGAATTTTCGGCGTCCAACCGCTCAGGTCTTTCCCGTTGAAGATACTGACCCATTCTCCGTCATCGGCAGCATGTGAAACAGAGCTGAGGCCGAATATTAAAGTCAATATCAGTGTGGTGATAGTTAAATGTGAATGTTTCATTAAAAAGTCCTTTTAATAATTTCTAGCGTTTTTTATCCATGTTAGCCTTCATCTCTTCATCCGTTGGAGTAGCAGTGGCTACGCCGCCTTCCGGCACCTGAATCTTTGCAGTCCAAGCAATGGCATTGAGTACTAAAGTGCGGAAGTTATCATCTTTCCAATTGCGGTGTCTATGACCACCAGTAAACCCAAAGCTACGTCCGCCATTTTCACGCTCATACGCCCAGGCGGTGTGTTGCGGTTCACCATTTGCAACTGCTTTTCGTACATGAGGATTTCCGCTATGCGCACCATCTCCACGGGACATGGTAGATTCAGGAGCAAGAGCCGTGAGGATTGGAGTTACACCTTCCATCTTTGGAACAAAGCGCATGTGGAAATACCACTCATCATTGATCACAAAGGGCACGATGCCGGATGTGATGGTGTGATTGGGTAGGGCTGAAAAATTGGCATCCCAATGAGGATTGACTGACCAGTGTGGTTCGAAATATCCTCCCAGCCATTCCAAAAACTTATCGCCCTTTTCACCTTTAGTGGTCTCTACAGCGTAATGAATGCATACGAGTCCCACACCTTTATCCATAATTGGTTGAAATTCTTCGATATGACGGTTCAATAAATGCCCTTTACCGCCATCGCAATATATAACGATCGCATCGGCACCATCAAAAATACTTGAGTCTTTGGGGTAGCCGTACCAAGTGACTTCTGTTTCTACGCCCGGCAAGCCCTCTTCAAGTTTTTTGGCCAAGAGCATGGAACCTGCCCGGTGTTCATGGTCGCCTTTAGCGTGGCTTGGGTTCCCAGCGATGAAGACCACTTTTTTACCCTTAGGGGGGGAATCAGCACTGACTGTGGCACATCCCGTTAACATCGATACACAAAGCCCTAAGGCTGCAATCCAAATCGTCATATACCGCATTATTATGTCCTCTCAATTAGTTCATACATTAATAATCGAAGGTCCATTGTACAAAATATTGCACAGGGTTACGACTTTTGGTAAACCCGCAAAAATGGTGGAAAATAAAAGGCTATTTCCAGAATGTATTCCAGAATGTATCCTGGAACATATCCTGAGTTTCACTACGTGGCCTTTGTAAAAAAATGATAATCCATTCTGATATATCTACTCCTTCAGGAAGCCGTGAATGTAAGTCTTCCAAAAAATCATGGACTTCGAGAAAAGATCCATAGTTAATGCTTTGATACTCCTTTTCTGTGACCAGCCATAATGTAAAACCCGTATCGGTGACTCGAATGATGTCTTTCCAGTAAATTTCCCCTCGTTTCTTGCCCCAGATATTATAAAAAATGGCACATTTTTCGGTGAATGTTATTTTATAGCGATGATTGTTTATCATCGCTTTCCAGAGTAAAAATAGGCCAAAAATGCTAAAAATAGTGAGATTAATAATCAACACTACATCGGGTGTTAATTCATATTCGCCCTCATTGGGAAAGAATTGGTTTCAGTGATGATAATTGGGATTGTTTTAATCGTAATGATGATTATTGAAATTAAAAAGCAGCCCAGCCACATCCAAAGTGTGACCTTTTTAGCCCCATAGGTAACGTTTTCTGTAGCCATAAGGCTTATTCACTCCCAAGTTGTTCTAAATACTCCTTATACATCCCAACCAAATCCGGTTCTTTGTTTGCATCATAGCTAAATACATAAAGCCCAAACCCCAGTTCAAACTCTTCACCTTTTTTCACCGGTGTTGAGTCATTTTTCACCGTATCATCATTTGGGCCAGTCATGGCCTTTTCCCCAAAAGGATTAGCGACAATTAAACCGTAGTCGCGTGAGTGAAACCAGGATTTTCTGAAGTTGTCCGGATGTGCGATGACCATCATGCCCACGCCTTGGCCATTAACTGTGCCATAGCCTGCAAGCCAATCCGCTTTTTTGCCCCAGGTGCCTTTTTCATTTATGCCCCCTTCGCTGTTGCGCATGGTTCCATTGCCTCCACGTACGCGCAAGCCTGTGGCTAATCGAACGCCAAAGCCCATTTCTTCTTGGTCGCCAAAGGCGAAATCATTCGTTTTTGATAGAAAAGTAGATTGTGTATGCAAAATGTATCCATGCTTCTCAATGCTGATGGTGTATTGACAGTCTTCTTGAAAAAAATCCTCACCGTCTTTCGATTCAAAAATCTTGCGGGTTAGGAAGCCCCCTTCGGGGTTGATGTGCATTAATCCGCCATGGCGGATATTGACCTTATTGCGCCAATAGTCATGACCGCTGACATCGCCAAATGCCATCCATGCGCCCGGGTGATACGTTGAGTGGTCGTCATTGTCTTTATCAGCAATGGGGTCAGTGGGATAATTACGAGTAACTTGGGTGCCATCCAATGTTTTCAATTGCTTAAAATATGGGCGAGTTACATTTTTGTCCGGCCAGACATGTTCCATAATTAACTGGTCATTTATAGATACCTTCATACCATTTTGATGAGGTTCTAGTGTGAATGTCGAATCCGCTTGAG